>DATECD010000044.1:0-6286 GCA_035287065.1 Chlamydiales bacterium
CCGCCACTGGATCTTCGGCTCCAGACCCGGGCGCCTCCTCCTCTTTTCTGTCCTCGCTGTTGGCATCGGCATCTTTTTCCTCCCCTTTACCTCCCTTGGCGCCTTCTTTGGCTTTGCCCCCGTTCCCCTCCCCCTATACGGCTGCATCGTGGGAATCATCGCCGTCTATCTAGTCGCGGTTGAATTTGCCAAGCATAGATTCTTTAAAAGGCAATCGAGACTATGATTTACAATTGGCTAAAATCTTTTTTTTCGCTAGGATGGCCCCATTTTTGAGGGAATACACCATGACATCCTTACTCTCTTTACCAGATCCAATACATTGGACAATCATGAGCTACCTAACATCTCTGGAAGACAACAAGTTAACGGATGATGCCGCGAATTATATAAGAGTAATAAAAGTTACACAGATTGCTCTAAACAACTTTTTTGCGACTTGTAAGAAAGGAAAGGTTCTTCAAGTTGCTTTGCCGGCCTGGAAACTTTCCAAGCTTCCAGATCTCACTTATACGGAGATGGATTCCGACGAAGAACAAGAGGTTTTGGAGAAATCTCCCGTTGATTTTACAGAACTATCTGCCCAAAACTTTGCCATTGCTTTGCAAGATGCGGCCAACCATGGCCACTGGAAAACAGTCGCCAAAATCAGAGCCACTCGCAGGAAGATTCCCGCCAATACATATTTCATGGTCGTAACGGCCGCTTACCGTCAGGGGGAGACCGAGAAATTTAAAACCCTAATTCAGGGGAATAAGCTCGATTATAAAAAACTGCTAGACCTTTTCAAGAGATGTAAAAGTTCTTGCGACGCCTACAACGGCCTCAAAGAAACCGGCCATTATGCTAAGATGAGCCCGGATCAGCAGCAACAATTAGAAGCTCTTTTCCGCAAGAGTAGATATCTGGTCACGAGCCAATAATCGCATAGCGGATCGCTAACAGTCTTCATGAAAGACGATAGGATTCAATGCGCACTTGACGAGCTAGATTGATCAGGCCCAGTCCCAAGACTGCTGTTGTAACACCGCCCACTAAAAGTCCTCCAATGCCTGCTGTAGCCATCATAGGCATCGAATCTTTAAAAAATCCTGCTGCAAATGTTGCAACACAGCTTGCCTCTCCCAGAATCCCGCTGATTGCTGTCGTCCAAGAGAATAAAGATTGTTGTTCGATGAGAGTAATGTTTAGGCGAAGGAGAGCTGCTTTTGCTGCTGCTGGGGTTGCAAAGTGTCGTCGTGGCAATAATTTTTCTAGATCTTCGCGAATTGCTTGCAATTGTTGACGATCCAAAATGCTTGGAAGATTGTCGCCTTCTCTTCCTCCGAGGGGTTCGAAATCTGGTTCGGGAAGTTCCTCTTCTTCTCCTTGGTCTATGAGTTGTAATACGGGCTGGCCTAGATGTCCTTCGTCTAGGATGTCTCCGAGTTCTGCTATGGCCTCTCTTCTCCTATCAGGTGCTGGTTGCTCTACCGCCACTTCTTCCTGTAGATCTTCCATGAGTGGTGCTCGATGGATTTCTTCATCCTGTTCCATCCTGTGTGCTAGCCTGCGTACTAGACGTGGGTTTTCTTCTTCAAATGCTATCTCCTCTGCTAGTAGCACCTCATCACGAGGTCGAGATCGTTCGTATATGTTCAATATCTCTACCAGATTTCCACACGTCTCGATTTGGTTGTTGAGCTGTACCAATTTCCTGCCCCCAATCATTGTGCCGACTATAGGCAAACAGCTGGTGGCTGCAGTAAGCCAGTTGGAAACTCTTGAAACTCCATTTTCAATAATCTGATCAATTAAATTTTCATTCATAATGTTTCCTTAAGTTTATATATCAGATATAATAAGCTATAATAAGTTTTTTAGCAATCTAAATATATCTATCACTGCAGAAGTATACTGGAACCTAATAGCCCCTGACCACTTTCTCCATTTATAGCAATGCAAGTAGTTTACTATAAAATACTTAAGCATATATATTGCAATTTGCTTCTCATTCCGTTAAAATGAGACTCAAATTGACGAAATGAAAGGCATTTTGCATGGTCACTCAACGAGCTTTCAAAATTCCAAAACAAAGTTTTTTCCTTTTTGGCCCTCGAGGGAGTGGCAAAACGACCTGGCTGAAAGAAAACTTTTCCAATGCTCTGTTTATTAACTTGTTAGAACCTGAAGAGTTTAGAATCTATCAGTCGAAGCCTGAGCGATTGAGAGATACAATCGAAGCCAACCGAGGAAAAAAAGTCGTTATCATTGATGAAATTCAGCATATCCCCGAGCTTTTGCCTTTGGTTCATTCAATCATGGAAGAGAGGAAAGATCTGCAATTTATCTTGACCGGCTCAAGCGCTCGAAAGTTGCGCAGAGTGGGAACAGACTTATTAGCGGGGAGGGCTCTTCGAGAGGAGATGCACCCTTATATCGCTTCTGAGCTGAAAGAGCGCTTTTCCCTTGAAAAAGCCCTGGAGTTAGGGATGCTGCCGCTGGTTTGGGAGGCCAAAGACCCCTTAGCTACATTGAAAACCTACATCACGATCTATCTCAAAGAAGAAGTCCAAGCAGAAGGAATTGTGCGCAATATTGGCAATTTTTCTCGCTTTTTAGAAATCATGAGTTTTTCCCATGGAATGCAGCTAAACACTTCGAATATTGCTCGAGAATGCCAAGTCAGTCGCTCAACCACAGATGACTATGTTCAAATCTTGAAAGATTTACTTTTGGGTGACATCTTGAATGTATTTACTCGTAGAGCAACAAGAGCCCTCAGCAGCCATCCAAAGTTTTACTACTTTGATGCTGGAGTATTCAGAGAGCTTCGTCCTAAAGGGCCATTGGACCGAAAAGAAGAAATAGAGGGCCCCGCCTTAGAAGGACTCGTCATGCAGCATTTACGAGCATGGATTGCAGCACAACCAGAAACTCACTCTTTGCATTTTTGGAGAACGAGATCTGGAGTTGAAGTTGATTTCATTGTCTATGGCCCCCGAGGCTTTTGGGCCATTGAAGTGAAAAATAATCATTCGGTTACCTCTCGAGATGTGCAATCGCTGCGGACTTTCCAAGAAGAATATCCAGAATGCACCCCACTGCTTCTCTTTAGAGGAAAAACACCAACTCAAGTGAACGGGATTTTTTGCGTACCATGCGCTGAATTTTTGCTCCATCTAGAGATGGAGCAGCCAATTTGGCTCAATTGTAATTCCTTACAGGTTTAAACCGCGGCTGCAGCTTGCCATCGACCAAAACATTCTCTACAAACATCGCTACTGGGCGCACCCAAATGCCGCCCTCTCCGTACAATGCCTGATAGACTACGAACTCTTCCAACGATTCGCTATGGTGTGCAATCGCAAGAACTTTATACTGCTTCTTTTTAAAGTGCTCATACACGCCACCCACGCTCACAGATTGAGCAGCTTCAGAAAAAGGTGGCAATGGTTTTTGGTTCATTTTTTTCTCCTGCGATGAGCACTTGTTCTTTTCCTTTTAGCGGGCTTGATGGGGACGAGCTCATATCGGTAGGGGGGCTTTACCTCCACAATCTTACCATTCCGAGAAAACACAAGGGCTGTGCCCGTGCGAACAGCTGTTTCAAAGGCTCTTTTATAGCTGCGCTCACAAGCATCTACTATGATTTGATTGATATCGATTTTTTCTGATTTACTCATGAGCTATCCTCTCTAATTTGTTCCCAAACACTCATATCCTCGATTTCTAAGGATTTTTTTTAGCATTGAGTCTCAGCTAAGAATATCTTGAAGGGACATGATACCAGGAAGAAGCCATTTTCTAGAAAAATAATGTTTTAAGAATGGGGATTAAAAGCGTCGACACTGGCTTGCGTGTGGATTTGAACCAGCGACTTGTGGTACTGACAAGAGCGTATTCACCTTGCATAAAATCACTCCGCAATTATATGGCACGGATATATGAACAATGTAAATCCTTACAGAGACGCAAGCCTCGAGAAATTGATCCAAGATGCAAAAGCGATAGCGAACCATCCCGAGCAATTTGACCACTTGAAGACGGAGATCGGACAATTCGTTATCGACCTTTTAAAAAACAGCTCACCAGACAAGTGCACTGAAGCCTTTGAAACGGCCAAAGCTCAAGTCCTCAAGGCTGTCGATCCTGATTTACAAGCTCGATTAAGCGCTATTTTCGACAGCGCCCTTCAAGAAAAGGGCTACCCTCATACGCCCCCTGCACTGCCGTCTCTAATAGATGAGTATAAGCAAGCATTTAACCAAAAGACTAATGAGAAGGGTAGGGAGGAGTTTTTTATTAAACTGCGCCAACAACCCAAAGAAACGCGTTTTGAATTTCTCAAATCTGCGCTCGAGTTGTTTTTCGATTCGTCTATGCGAGAGGATCCGCTAAGATTTCTCAGCCATTTTGATCTGGATCAAGATCAGCGGTTTCAAATCGCCAAGCTCTGTGCTCAAACCAATGATAGTATCATAAGGCTCTCAGGAAGAGGGGATCCGCTAAGATTTCTCAGCCATTTTGATCTGGATCAAGATCAGCGGTTTCAAATCGCCAAGCTCTGTGCTCAAACCAGTGCTTATAGAACCGTAAGGCTCATACAAAATTTTGACCTCACTGTGGACCAGCGATTTGAAGTGGCCAAGCTCTGTGTTCAGAATGGTGGAGTAAACGACCTTTTTTCTCCGATCGATCAGAAAGACAACAAGCGCAGGGTTATATACATACAAAATTTTGACCTCACTGTGGACCAGCGATTTGAAGTAACCAAGCTCTCTGCGCCCGAATACGGCCGCAGAGTGTTTGACTGGATGCGCTATTTGGACTTGAATGAGGAACAACAATTTAAGGTTGCGCAGCTCTGTATGCGGCACGATCACAACGCCTTAGAACTACTAAATCGATTGGATTTGCCACTCGAGAAAGTAGTCTATCTGCTGCAGATCGCTGTGTTTTTCCACCCAAGAGGTGTGTTTATCAAACCAAGCCTTGGTTTTTTCAACACAGACCTAAGGAACTGCCAGCAACTACTCAAAAAGGATAATGAATTCGAGCTTATCCTTGCAGAGAGAATGGAGACAAGCGCTGAAGAGGCTCTTCTGTCACTTGCAGATGGAATAGAGAAACACATGCCTGGAGTGAATGCCCGGGCAGTAGTGAATGAATTAAGGCAGATAGAGCATCCTGCGGATCAAAAGAATGTTATGCAGCTCGTCGTGGTGGCCATCTTACTCTGGAAAAGGATATTATCTCCCCAAGCCTTCTCTTGGTTATCGCACCAGGGAATATTCGAGCAGATTGTCGCACTCCGCGCTACCCACCTTCGTCCCGAGCTTCTTCTTTCTCTAACTCGGATAGCACAGAAAGAAGACCCACAGATTTTTGCTTCGATCTCTTTGGAGATAGAAAAAACATATCCATGGGGCCTGTTGCTCCAATTATCGCTATTCAATCTTCAGACTGAAGGAGTTAGTATTACGGAGTTACAAAGCTTTCTCAATGAAAAGAGGGTGCTGCAAGTCCTCTATAATTTGCCCAGTTTTCTTATCTTATTGGAGGCGTTGGGATGTTTGGCAACGGAGGAAAATCTGTCCTTGGCGCAGAAGCAACTGATCCTCAAGGAACTCTGCCAAGACCCTAGACAGTTGATCGAACGAGCACAAGCACTCAGCCTGATTCTTGAATTGGGAAAATCGGAATATCTGAACGATCTTTCTCCAGGGCTACCTGCGATTGCAGAAACCTGCTTTAAGGAGATCTTGCCGATGGACAAGATAGAGAATTTTCCGACACGCTACAAAAAAGAATTTGGAGGGGATCGAATCCATAGTCTCTTGCTAGCGTACGCCGGGCATCTACATAGACTCGACCAGAAGGGGTTAATGAATTGCCTGGGAGATCACGTCGCAGCAGTCTTAAATGGAACCTACACCCAAGAGCGGTATGACATTGCAACCAACACCCATCTAAGACAGATACACGATTCGTTTCCAAATATCCTGGTGGAATGGCAAGAGAATTGGGGGCCTCAACCCCTCGCCTCTCTTCTCTCTGATCAATTGGCCCAAGAACCCGTTGAATTGCCAATCTTCGAATGGCTATGCCAAGAGCTGATCACAGATCAACATTTGGATCTTAAGTCCTTTCCTTTCTTGCGTGAATTTTTGAACAAGAATTCTCTTGCTAAGCTACAACTCATCGAAGCGGTCAAAGCGCTTAAAGGGAATAAAGATCTTCTCTTTCAGACAAAAGTTATCCAACTTGCGGAAGCAAAGCCCGAAGATCGTTATCGTCTAATGCA
>DATECD010000045.1:0-2444 GCA_035287065.1 Chlamydiales bacterium
CGGGAGAGTGAGAGAGTAAGTGTGGATTGAGCTCTTGCAAATCTGACTTTCCAGTCAGGAGAAAAGTGATAACTTTGAAGTGCTCAAACTTGTACCCTCTGGCCTTAGAAGCCGTCGTCATGAGTTTCAGATCTTCTCTTCAGCGTCATCCCCGACTTAGAAGCGCTTGATTTGCGAAGAAAATCTTAGCGCTTCTGGATCGGGGATCTAGAAACACAGACGGATTTTCCTTTTAAGTATGTTTGCATGGAGTGGGCTCAAGCTGGTGTGTTTACTTGAGTTGAGACTATTTTCTGTTATTTTTCCGTCTGCCTACATTTTCTTTTTTTGACTTTCCTAATGAAGGCGGTTTTTGGGGCAATTTAATTCCCAGGGCCTCGAATATTTTGGACTGGATCTCATCAGGCTGTGGTAAAACTTGTGTCTTTATTCCCTCAACTTCATAACTTAAAAAGATATACCGTGATAACGCATCAAGCGCATCATGCACTGTCCATGGAAGTTCATGGCTCTGTAATTTCTCCCTCAAATGACGCACGATTTTTAAGGCTAACATAGCAACAAAGACGTGAGCTCGGGTCCTCTCCTTTTTCCGCAAAAAGATAGGACGTACTTCCAAAAACCCTGTCTTGAGGGTTCTAAAATCGCGCTCTACGCTTTGTAGTTGCCGGTAAGCTTTGTGGACTTGTTCCGTATTTAAAACATTCTTAGCAACGTCTGTCACAATCACATAGCATCCATCCAAAAGGCAGGATTCTTCTTGAGCTTCTTGGTCAAGGTTGTAAACAATCAGTCGATCTTCAAGAGTGAGGTCAATAAAGCGATGAAGGCGATACTGACGGGCCCATTTCTGGAGTGTTATGAGCCCTTTTTCTGGAATTGCACGCTTTGAGTTTTGAACCTTCTCATTGCGTTTTTGAATCAACGCCTTGAGCTTCTCTATCTTATCTTGAAGCCGCTTTTCTTCTTTGTCACGCACCAAGTCATTACGCTTAAGGATATACCGTTTCCCCGTGTTTTCAACCTCGCAAACCGAGGTATCAAAAAGGCCATATTGGATAATATCTTCCGAAAGGAGAGTGCGCACCTGCGCGTCCGTTAAAGCTGTAATATAATGATAAGTCTCTGCATTTAAAGCCTCTTGCGCCTTTGTCTTCACCATGCCCCGGTCACCGACAAAGATGATTTCTTCAATCCCGAACTTTTCTTTGAGAATGTTAATTTGTTCAGCTATCGTTGAGGGATCCGCTGTATTTCCTTCAAAAACACGGACAGCTAAAGGGTCTCCCTCAGTATCAGCTAAAAGCCCTATGACAATCTGTTTCTTGCCGCGTTTGCCATCCCAATTATAGCCATAAGCTGCAAGCTCATTCTGCTCTCCTTCAAGATAGGAGGACGTCACATCATAGAGGACCAAGGCAGGAGGTTTGCCATTCTTCTTGAGATACTCCTGATAAAGCTTCAACTCAATCGCGTCTTGTTGATCGTGTAAATAATTAAGGGCTTTATAAAGATCATCTTCATCAAAGTCAGGAGTCCCCAAAATATCTGTAACGGCATGATGCTCGGCAAAGCGAACGGCAGATAACCTCGATCCTCTATGAGCAACACGAGTCAGCACTAAAAAGAGCCCTAAGATGCCATAGACATCCTTGCCTAAAGCTTTCGTGACTCCCAGCTCATCAGCAATACATTTCAAAGCAAAGTAAGTTCCAAAGGTCTTACCAATTTGGGGGGTTAATTGATTAAATGAAGAAATATTATGGTCAAATTCACCTTTTAAGGCCAACCTTAAAGCCTCAATTCTCTCAGGAGAAAAATGGGAGAGGTTGGCAAGTGTTTTCGTAGAAACTTTATTTCCTTCACGATAACTTTCGCGAAGAAGAATCGCAGGGGGAGAGTTACGATTGGGTACGGTTGCTATATACATGCGATCATTATAAGACAAAAAAACAGCACGTCAAGCACAAATTATCTATTTACATGCCTACAAAAATGATCTAAAATTACGAAAATTCCTTTGCCTTCCTAGCTTATACCGTTTCGAAAATAGGAAAATCCGTCAGAGAACTTTCTCTTCTGACTTTTACTTACTTTGTGATAGGCTAAAAGAAAAAAGTGAGGCGTTCATAATTCAAGGAAAAGGCGCAATGTCTAGCAACCTTTCCATTTACGCCAGGATAGGTGGTAGTTGTTGAAGATACTAAAATAAGCTAATAAAAGGTCCCTTTTGAAAAAGGCAAAGTCAACAAGATCGATGTCCCTATCAAACCCAACGTTAAAAAAAGAATTGAACTTTCCTTCGATTTTGCAAAGGGTAATGCCCGATATAATCTTGGTGAATTCTGTGCGCGCTTCAGAAATAGAATTTGGACTTTTCAGGGTTTTCCATGAAATCAGGTCTAAATTATCTGCCTTGTAATTTTCTAAAATGGGTTCATTGA
>DATECD010000046.1:0-9415 GCA_035287065.1 Chlamydiales bacterium
ACTCAAGATTTTCTTGAGGGGACGATGAGTCGAATCACCCTTGCGGGAGCGCTTTTCTTGGCGAGTATTGCAGTTTTGCCAACTCTTGTGGCAAGACTTTTGCAGATTGACCCAAATATTAGTCAATTTTTTGGAGGGACTTCCTTACTGATTTTGGTAGGGGTGATCCTCGATACTTCTAAACAGATTGAGTCCCATCTTCTTATGAAGCGCTATGATGGCTTCATGACTAAGGGGAAGCTTCGGGGACGCTAGTTGATGAGAAGCAAGTTTTATGTTAATCTATACCGAAAAGGATTTTTGTCATGCCTAGAGTGATCGGAATTGATATTCCTGACAATAAACGATTAGAGGTGAGCCTTACTTATATTTATGGAGTTGGCCGCGCTCTTTCAAATCAAATTATTGAAAAATTGGGCCTCAATAAAAATATGAGGGCCAAAGAGTTGAATGAAGATCAGGTTGCGCGCTTAAATGCGATCTTGACTTCTGAGTATATAGTTGAAGGGGATCTGCGTCGTCAGATTCAGAACAACATCAAGCGTTTGATCGGTATCCATTGTTATCGTGGAATGCGTCATAAGTTAAGCCTACCTGTTCGAGGACAACGGACTCGAACAAATGCGCGGACTCGAAAAGGAAAACGAAAGACCGTTGCGAATAAGAAGATTTAAAGATTTAAGGAGAGTAGACCTTGGCTAAGCAGCAAGAGCAGAAAGCGCCTCCCAAAAAGACAGGCGTGAGAATGAGAAAAAGGGTAGTTCGTACAGTTCCATCGGGAATTGCCCATGTAAAGGCGACTTTTAATAATACAATTGTTTCAATCACAGATTTAGCGGGAAACGTGATTTCCTGGTCTTCTGCAGGGAAAGCAAACTTTTCTGGTTCTCGTAAATCCTCCGCTTTTGCGGCTACGGTTGCAGCGCAGAACGCTGCGAGAGAAGCAGTCTCTTTAGTGAGTATGAAAGAATGCGAAGTCAATCTCAGTGGACCCGGAGCTGGACGTGAGTCCGCTGTTCGTGGATTGCAGAGCGCAGGTCTTGTGATTAGTGTGATTCGAGATACAACTCCTGTTCCCCACAATGGGTGCAGAGCGCGTAAACGTAGACGCGTGTAAACTAAGGGAGATCGACAATGTCTGTAAAGTATGGCAAATTTGAAATGCCGGATAAGATCAAACTGGATGAAACGACCCAAACGTCGGTTTTTGCCCGTTTTGTGATTGAACCGTTTGAGCGCGGTTTTGGCCATACCATTGGCAATGCTCTTCGTAGAATCCTTTTAGCTTCTCTTGAAGCTCCAGCGATTCTATCGATTCGAATCGAGGGTGTGCCTCACGAGTACATGGCAATTGATGGAGTGATTCAAGACATGACACATATTGTGTTGAACTTGAAGGGAGCTCTTCTTCGCAGGCATACATCAAGTGATGAGCTCAATCCACGTGAGGTTCGTCAAATCTCAAAACTTTTGGAAATCACTGAAGAGATGATTGAGAAAGGGGAAGGGGAGTACCAAGTTACTCTTAAAGATTTGATGAAACAGACTGATTATGAGATGGTCAACCCGAATCATCATCTTTTTACTGTGACTAAGCCTTTTGCGAAACGCATTGATTTACGTGTCGGGCAAGGAAGAGGGTATGTTCCTTCTGAGAGAAATCCAGTTGAAGATCGACAAGTGGATGAGATCGTATTGGATTTGGCGTTCTCACCTGTCCGTCTTGTCAACTACTATGTGGAGAACACACGCGTAGGACAAGATACCGATTACGACCGATTGATTCTTGAAGTGACAACAGATGGAAGAGTAACCCCTGTTGAAGCGCTTGCTTTTTCAGCGCAGATCGCGATTCGCCACTTCCAAATTTTTGATCAGATCAAGACGCATGCGATCTATTTTGACCGCGGTGAAATGCAAACAAATCGGGATCGTGAAGAGATCCTTCAAAAGCTGGCTCTCAAGATCAATGAGATTGAGCTTTCCGTTCGTTCAACCAATTGCTTGGAAACAGCCAATATTGAGACGATTGGGGAACTTGTTTTGATGCCTGAAATTGAGATGCTTCGCTTTAGAAATTTTGGAAAGAAGTCTCTGACGGAGATTAAGCAAAAACTGGATGAGCTTGGACTTGCACTTGGCATGGATTTAAGTAAATACGGGATTACGCGCGATAACATTCGCCAAATGATCCAGACTTATCATCAAGAAAAAATGGGAGCGCCAGTAGAATGAGACACGGAAAACATACATTTAAAGTGGGTCGTACTGGGTCTCACAGAAGAGCGATGCTTGCTAACATGCTCAAATCGCTCATTGAAAATGGGCGTATTTCAACAACTGTAGTGAAAGCAAAAGAACTTCGTCGGCACGCCGATCGAATGGTTACTCTTGCGAAGAAAAATACGTTGGCTTCAAAGCGTCAAGCGATTGCAGAGATGCGAGTCGCATTCAATCCTTTGACAACAAAGGAAGCTCGTAAAGTGAAAAAAGATGGGGACACAAGTTCCTATTCTCGCGATCGAATTGTGATCGATCATCTGTTTGGGGAACTTCGAAACCGTTTTGCGAATAGAAATGGTGGATATACTCGGATTACCCGTACAGGAGATCGAGTTGGGGATAGCGCTGCTACTTGTTACATTGAATATCTGCCTTCAGCATGACGAAGAAGCGGGTTGTGATCAATGGATTTGGACGGATTGGCCGTTTGGTGCTGAGAGCTGCTTTAGAAAAGCAGCAGCAGTTTGAAGTGGTCGCTATTAATGATCTTGGTCCTCCAGAAAATCTAGCCTATCTTTTTAAACACGATACCGTTTTTGGCCTCTATCCGAAAACGGTCTCTTTTGCTTCCGATCTTCTCAAGATTGATGGAAAATCGATCCGCGTATGTGCGGAAAAAGATCCCTCTCTTCTTCCTTGGAAGGAACTCAATGTTGATTATGTTGTTGAAGCAACAGGAAGATTTACCCATTTGGAAGGGGCAAAAAAGCATCTGGATGCAGGTGCTAAGCGCGTTGTGATCTCTGCGCCTGGTAAAGAAGAATCTATTCCTACCTATGTGATGGGAGTCAATCATACGCAATATGATCCGGCGAAAGATTTTGTTCTTTGTAATGCCTCATGTACGACGAATTGTTTGGCGCCACTTTGCAAGGTTCTTCTCACGCATTTTGGGATTGAAGAAGGTCTTATGACAACAGTTCACTCTCTGACGGCAAGTCAGCCAACGGTGGATGGACCCTCTCATAAGGATTTTCGCGGTGGAAGAGCTGCGGGATATAATATCATTCCTGCGTCAACAGGTGCTGCAAAAGCTGTGACGCAGTGCCTTCCTGAACTGAAAGGCAAATTGACGGGGATGGCATTTCGAGTGCCCACTTTAGACGTCTCTGTTGTTGATCTTACAGTTCGTTTGGTCAAGGAGACCACTTATGAGGAGATCTCTCAAGCGATGGATAAAGAGGCGCAAGGTGCGCTAAAAGGGATCCTCTCAACGACGGATGAAGAGCTAGTCTCCTCCGATTTTATTGGCACGCGGTATTCTGCAATTTTTGATAAAAAAGCAGGGATCGCATTAAATCGTCAATTTTATAAGCTAGTTGCTTGGTACGATAACGAGGGGGGCTATGCGCACCGCGTTGTCGATCTCTTGGAGTATATGATCTCCAGAGAATGAAACATTTAAACATTGGAAGATCTTTGTGAATTTTACACGAGAACCCATGATCGAAACGGTGATCACTCCTCGCGAGGGGATGAAGCTTTTGGTGAGGAGTAGTAAAGGGGGACAAGAAGAGTATTCTGTTGACGCTGTCGAAGTTGTCTCTTTTGGTCAGTCCCTTTTTTTCCGTTCATCAGAAAGGCCTAAGTCTTTTCTTGTTCCTGTGAGTGATTATGAGATCCTCGAATTAAAAGAGGTAAGAGCTCCTTTAAAAGCTGCATCTCCAGAGCGCTCGATTAAAATCGGGGGTGGCAAAGAGCCACAGCGACGAGAGCCGGTGCCTCCTATGCCAGAAGAGCGTGAGCCCCTGCCCTTCCCCTCTGATAATAACGGTTATGAACGTGGGGATCAACGAAAGGGGAAAAGACGTCGAGGTCGAAGAGGTGGTGGAAGACATGATTCTGCTCCTTACGACATGGCTCCTCCCCAATCCGCACCTCAGCCCCTTCCTTCAGAAGAGGGACAACCCTTTGCAACAGGTGCAGTAGAAGAGCAAAAAGCACCCTCTTTCATCTCGAAACTTTTCCCTCCTCCACCAACTCTGATCAAAGAGACATTGAGCCGCTACAAGGCAACTCTACCGCCTCTTGATGAAGAGATCTCAATTGAGGAGAGGCTCGAAGAGGAGATTTTGGAATTTCCAGAAGCTCTCCCAACAGACGAAGATTTAGGAGAAGACGAGAACTGATTCTTTCTTTTCTTGCTTGGATGGTGGAATGGTAGACACTGGGGACTTAAAATCCCTTGGATGAATAATCCGTGAGCGTTCGAGTCGCTCTCCGAGCAAATATATTTATGCAGAAGTATGGATCAAACTGAAAAGGATGGTTGGCTGGCATTTGTGACCTTGTGCGCCAAGCTGAATTCCTCTGAAGAGTTTAAAAAATTTTTTGATCTTTTTTTGACTATCGAAGAGAAAGAGATTTTAGGAAGACGGTTTCTCATCGTCAAGGCACTTCGTGAAGGAAAGCTGACCCAACGAGAAATCGCCGATCACTTTAAGGTCAGCATTTCGCAGATTACCCGGGGGTCAAACGCCCTCAAAATCATCGATTCTTCATTGGGGAAAATTCTTGATAAGCTCCTTTAATTGCCTAACTCCATTGGACCCAATTTCCAAATAAAGCTCTTGTCCTGTCGTGTATCGCTGGATCAGCTCCTGGTCATGACAGACAATGAGCATCGTTACTCCGCGCAAACGACTTAAAAATTCAAAGACCATCTCGGCGTTTTGCTCATCGAGAGTAGCAGTCGGCTCATCGAGCAACAAAATGCGGGGAGCTTTTTGGAGTTTCATCAATAACGCCAAGATTTGGCGTTGCCCTCCTGAAAGTTGGCATACGGGAATGTGGACATCGATATGGAATTGCTTGAGGAGTTGAATAAACTGCTCCGGAATTGCGTGAGCCTTAATTTTCTTCAGAGGATTTGGGAATCTGGAGAGCAAGCTAAATTGAAGATTTTCTAAGAATGAGAATTGTTGAACGAGCGTCAAGTCAAACTGTTGGTTCATAAGCGCAGCCTCTCCTCCTTCAATGTGGTGGTCAATCTGTTGGCTCAAAAGGTGGAGCAATACTGATTTCCCAACCCCATTTTTACCATGTAGCGCATGGATGAGCCCCTCTTCCAATTCAAACGACAGATTCTGGAAAAAGGGCGCTCCAGCATGATGTTGAAAGGAAAGATTTTTAATTTGCATATTACATTCCTAAGTGATCAATCGAGATTTTTTGCTTCTGCTGAAATAAAGCGAGAGCTCCTAAGATGCAAAGTGCCTGAAATGAATTGAAATATTTCAGGTTGAGTCCGATATGCAGAAGGATTTGCTGAACGCAAAAATAGACGAAGAGTCCAACGAGCGGGACGAGTAGATTGGGTCGACTTGTTCGGATGAGTGATTTTCCTAAGATTAAGGCAGTTAAACAGAGTAAGATGATCCCGGAATTCATGGTCAAATCCACAAATCCATTTGACAATGCGAATAAAAACCCTGCAATTCCTGCACACGCGTGTCCCAATAGAACTCCCGAAAACAGGACATACTGCCCTGAAACAGGATGGTGCTGAAAGAACAGCGGGTTATTGCCATAAATTGCAAGGCTGTAGCCCAGCTGAGAACGGAACACTACGGCCATCGCTCCGATTAATCCAATGCCCACTAGCCCTAAGAAAATAGGCTCAAAGGTTCCCAATACAGGATGAAAGCTTTGAAGCGAGGTTCCGAGAAGATATTGGGTCAATCCATGAAAAAGTCCATTGGTAATGATTGCAGCTAGCAGAAAGGGTAGTTTGAGGCATCGATTGAGCGTTGAGACGATCGCTCCTACAAAGGCTCCTCCAAGGCTAGCGCTGAGTAGCATCCATGGCAAACCTAAATTTCCGGCAAGACATGCCATCACTGCCCCAAAAAGATAAGCGCTTTCAATACTGAAATCGGGCAGTTTGAGTAGTGAAAATGTGAGATAGGCTCCTAAAGCAAGTGGGAGAGCGATCAACACCTGATCCAAGATTGGCAAAATCATTGAGGACTCTCTATTTGAGAAAGCGAAATTCCTTGGGTAGTTGCCGCCTCTTGATTGACCTTGAATAGGAATTTGGAAACCGGCGTCACAGGGATTGATCCAGGCGCTACGTGATCATTGAGAATATGAAGTGCCTTTTTGGCGCCTTCTATTCCAAATTCAACTTCATGTACTCCATAGCCAAAAGCGGTTCCCCGGTCGGGAGAATCGAGATCGCTTGCCATCAAAGGAATGTGGTATTGATTGCATAGCTTGATGAGAGGGTCAAGCCCACTGACGACTGTATTGTCTTTTAAAACCAGCACCGCATCAGCCTTTTTCATGAATGGAGAGACTTTTGTCATGAATTCATTTGTTTGAAAAACCTCAACTGTTATGAGTTCAATCCCTTTCTCCTTGAGAATGGTTCGAACATTTTCGCTATCCTTCGCAATTCCTGGTTCCATGGGATTTAAGACCAAAAGTACCCGGTGGATGTCAGGTTTATAGTGGAGCACGAGGTCGAGCTCTTTGCGAAAATCGACGAGTTCCTTGACCCCTGTGATGTGTCCTCCAGGGGATTGTTCAGATTGCACAATTGATGCGCCTACTGGATCATTTACGCAGGTAAACACGATCGGTGTATCGAGGCCTTTTTTGGTAAAGACCTCTTTTGTCATTTGCGATGATAGCGTGCCGATGGTGAACACCAACGGATATCTTTTTTGCGCGATCTCTTCGATCTCCCCTCGCATCAGTATTTTATTTCCTTGCGCATTGTAGGTCACAAACTGGTATTTCCCAGGACTTGTGGTTTCAACGGTCTCTTTAAATCCCTTCTCGATTTGCTCGAGGCTCGGATGAGTGACTGGAGTCAAAATAGCAATAGATATTTTCTTATTTTCCTGGTTTGTGCAGGCATTGAGCATAGAAAATAGTGCAGCACAGATGAGTAGCTTTTTCATAGGAACCTCATGATTGTTTTGGCTGGAATTTTGACTGAATCATAGATCGGAATACTTAAGCGAATGGGGAAGTGATGATGGAGCACGGGAAGATCGGTGCACCCCAAAATAACCCCATCGATCTCCTCTGGAAAATTGCGAATGAGCTCCATGATCTGGAGAGAGTCCTGCTCGGAAAACGTGCCCATGAGAACATGGTCGATTGCGTTATCCACTACTTGTTGTTCTTTAAGAGAAGGGCGAAAAATCGTCACCCCGCTTTGATGGTAGAGGGAAGAGTCGCAAGTATTTTGTGTTGCAAGTAACAAAAGTCGTTTGCTTTTTTTCTCATGGACTTTCTCGAGTACAAGATCGGGAATCTGCAGGAAGCAAATGTTTCTTATAGGAGCTTGCGCAAGCTCGAGATGGAGTGTATTGCACACGAGCACGCCCACCTCAGCCCCTGCTCTTTCCAAAGCTTGCAAGCAATGACGAAGCTCTTCACGTACAACAATTCCATGATTTCGACTCTCTTCAGGAGTAAGCCCTCTACTAAACGGATAGTTCAAGAGAACAATTTCAGGCAGGGGATGTCCCAATTGATAGCTCTCATGAATTAGCGTTTCATAAAAGAGGGCGCTAGCAAGAGGCCCAGCACCCCCGATGATTCCGAGTTTTTTCATACAAGCCCCCGATCATTTAGATGCGCCTCATAGGCAGCGTCAATGATGAGCTTATTTTGAGCTGCTCTCGCAGCGCAATCGGTGTAGACGTGTGACACAGACATGTTCAATGGTTTGGTCATCGAAAGGAAACACTGCTCAATATTAGGAACACTAGATTCAAAAAGGTCTGTTAACCTGGGAAATTTTTCTCGGTCCGAAAAAAAATTTAAGAAGGGCTGTTGGTTCTGTAGAACGAAATCTGCCCCCAAAGCAAGTAGCATTTCATTGGCTTTTACTAGAGCGGGTTGGAACTTTTGACTGTACGGAGCAATATCTATTTTGTTCGGAGAGCAGAAAAGGCACTGCTCTGTAGGTTTATGACGGTCTTTGCTGCTGACGTTGCGTCGAGAATGCGAAGGGCATCTCTTGGCAACATCGCGGCACTCAAGATACGTAACAAAATCTCCAGTTGCAACCATCTCGAAAACGACAACTGGCGCTGCCTCTTCAAGAGCTTGGATGTCTTGATTGGAATACATAAATGAACCCACCCCCTCTTTGGCTATCACTTTCACCTTAAATAGAAGAGCGATCCGTTCTCGAAATAGCGCGTCGATTAGATAGGCAACTCCTGCAATCTTAGGAAACGTATAAAGCGTTCCTTTGCCGCTACTCGGAGTGAGTTGGAGATCGGCATGGGCAACTGCTGTAAGTTCGGAATCGAGTGGACCTTCCCCTGATGCAAAGACTTTTTGCATGTGCTCGGCAAAGAGCAAGTTCAGTGCGCTGCGCGAAGCATGCGTTCGAATACTTTCAGGATCTTTAAGAAAGAGTCTAAACTCTTTGGTTGGAGCTGCAGCTTTCATCACAGTGAGTGCTTTGCAAGAGAGCTTCTCGAGAAGTTTTGGATCAGTTAAGAATGCATAGCTCAAGAAAAATGAGAGATACAAAAACCGTCTGTCGATGACTTCTCTAAAATCTTGTGGGGCAGTGGTTGCGGCACCCGGCATCGGGATTACGCTTGTCCCAATGCTTTGAATTTTAGCCTGATTGACAGCCTGAGCCACAAACAATGCGTAGAGGTGGCATTGATTATTGAAGGCCGTTGGATCAAAGAGGAACAATGCCTCCGGATTTTCTCTTACGAGATGATCTACGATTTTCATCAACGTAACAAGCGATTCGTTGACAAATCCAGCATCTTGTACTGGGAAAAGTTCCTCGGTATCTTTACGAAATAGATATTGGCAAGGCGTTATAGTTGTAGTTAATAATGGCATATATTCTCTCTTTTTTTTGTGTTTAAAAATTAAAGAATGAAATGGTCTTTTTTTACTGTTTTTATACGTGTAACGTTACACCGTTACACAAATGCACGCAACAAAAAAAGAGAGTCCTGTCGATTTAATCTTTATCGCTCTCCGCAATTAGCTAACTGTAAATATGTTATATCTTTTCCAGGCAGTCAAAAAAACTGTGGGTACTGTTTGCAGAAATTGGAATAGGTTATACCGAAATGCATTCAAAAGTTGGTCGCCAGTCGCGTGAAAGCGCCGAAAATCGATCCGCGCGCGGGGGGCA
>DATECD010000047.1:0-2860 GCA_035287065.1 Chlamydiales bacterium
GGGATCGCTTTCTGTAGAAAAAAAATGGGCAGAAACCTGCTGCATTGGGTTAACCGTACAGCAGGTATTGCCCTTTTCCTTTTTGGCTTGCTCAGCTGGGCAAGCTTAGCTTTTTAAGGTTTTTTGATATGCTTGTTGAGAAGGCTTGTCATTTTCAACATATCAACAGGTTTTGGTCCAAGCACTGCAGCGAGTTTGCTATCTGGCACAATCAACCTTCTGTTTTTCGTGTCCTGACATTTTTTCGCTTTGATGTAGGCCCAGAGTTTTTTTACAACTTCTGGACGAGTCATCTTTTTACCGCCGACAACTTCAGCAAGTTGATCGGAGAGTGCATATTGGAGCGTAGTTAACCCACCAGCTTTTCTTTTTTTTGCGGGAGCTGCTTTTTTCTTGGGAGCCGCTTTCTTTTTTGTTGCAACCTTGGCCATATACATCCTTTTTCGTTGATTCAAAGGGGACTATCCCACTTCTTTATTTAGAGATGTAAAATCTTTCTTAGATTTCCGCAAGGAATTTCTTAATTATTTCTGGACCTGAGGAATGTCGGGAACAAGTTCAGCAAGATCGGGAATCTTGAATCCTTCAGGGAAATCAGATTCAGAGGCGGGGAGCCACTCCTGACTTCGACCAAAGACAAGGTACTTTCCTCGTACGACGAGATTTCCGTTTTTGTTAACCCAGAGCTCAGAGTTGTAGATGTTCCCTTTTTGGGGGTCGAGAATCTTGCCCTTAAATTTCATGCCTGAGTTGACAAGACCCCAAATGATATCGAGACCGCTATAAAAACGTTGCCCAACAACTCCTGGTGCTCTTTTTTTTGGATTGTAGATGGTATCGTTCATTTTCCCATTATCGTCATAACTGCCGATAATCCGGCCATAATGAGCGTCATCGTACTCATAAACTGCGATGACGCACTGAGCCACACCTTCTTCGTTCACTGTTTTCCAAAACCCATCGATGTCTTCTAATGCGATTAAAGAGACAAAGGGAAGTAAGAAAAAAAGGAAAGATGTGCGCATATACTACCCCTTCTTTTGTGCCAAAATGTAATGACTTGTCGTGACAAGTCGCATCCGATCTGCCTCAACAAATGCTTGCCCATCTTGAGTGAAGCGATCAAATAAGATTCGGAAGTGTGGAGGAAGCACCTTCCAGTTGACAAGTCGGTAGACTAGATTTGTGAGTTTGGTATAGAAGCGGTCTGCTTTATCGATGAGAGGCGCTTGCAGTCCATCGATGCTTGCATTCTCATTGATCAAAATTTCAAAGCCAGCTTTACGGAGTAATTCGACATAGGTCTTCACAGAAGGAGTTCCTATCGCTCCAATCAACGGCTTGATTCTCCTCATAAGATTTACGTGATAGGGATTAGAAGCGTCATATGCATCAAGACTTACCCAGTCAAGACAAGCTAATTTTGCACCTGGCTTTAGCATGCGGTGGATCTCTTGAAAGAGCTTGAGAAGGTCTTTTGAAAGACTAAACACCTGCACTTGATAGACTCCGTCAAAATGATTGTCTGGGAATGGATAGGGGAGCGTATTGAGATCGTGCCTTATGAATTGGAGCTGATTTTCTAGATTGTGGCTCTTGATAAAGCGACGGGCACTTTCTAATTGCGTGGTATCGATGTTGATCCCTGTTACATGAGCTTTTGTTACAGTTGCAACGTGGCTTGCAATACGTCCTCTTCCACAGCCAATGTCGAGAACTTTATCTCCTTTCCCAATTCCCAAATCTTTGGCCATTTTTCTTTCAAAAAGATTTTGGTTCTCAATGATGTTTACGGAAAGATCCATTGCTGGGGGGATGTACATCTTTTCAACCTGACCCATTGCGCAGAGATGATTGAGTACGCTATACCAATTGAAGAGTTTTTGTTGGACTTGGGCATAGTAATCTTGACCCATTTCGCGGATTAGCTCTTCCTCGTTTACCCAATCGTAATCGTAGACTTTGTAAGAATCTACAAAGGCATCGATTTTATCCTGTGGCAAGGTTCTTAGAGCCTGAAATGATTTCCAGATAGTCGCTAATCGGTAGAAGAAAAACCCAACCCGATTGGGCGTTATGGACTGCAGCATGACAACTCCTAATGTCGTAAAAAATTTAACTCGAAGTTCACTCAAACTCTGTACATTTTGTGATAGCATCTCCGGAAATTAATAAAATCATCGGATGCCTCTCTCGGATCTCACCGTCAAAAAACGTACAAAGTCGAGGTTAGGTTTAACAGCTCTAAATTTTCTTTTCAATCTGTGGATTTTACATACGCCTTAACGATCTTGACGGGTTGTACAGGGCGATCGCCAGATGCGGTTTGCACTGTTTCCAATTTCTTGACGATGTCGTACCCTTCTGTTACTTCTCCAAAGATTGTGTGTTTCATATGAAGCCAAGGAGTTGCAACTGTTGTGATGAAAAATTGGCTCCCATTTGTTCCAGGACCGCGGTTTGCCATAGCGAGAAGTCCCGGTTTATCAAATTTCACTTTAGAGGAGCATTCATCGGCAAAAGGTTTATTCCAGATAGAGGTTCCACCGCCTCCCGTTCCTGTGGGATCTCCACCTTGAATCATGAAGTTTTTGATGACGCGATGAAAAATAATGCCATCGTAGTAGTGTTTGCCAACAAGACCGATGAAATTTTCGCAAGTTTTAGGTGCTACTTCTGGTTTCAAAGTGAGTTCAATGTTTCCAAGTGTTGTCTCAAAAACAACGATAGGATCTTTTTTCACGGGCGCCTCCTCGCATTGTACAGTGAAAATGGGAAAGAAAAGTGAGATGAGAGCTAGGAAAATGGATTTCATGTTCAATCTCCGTTTTATTTCTACGGACCGAAAATAACTTAAAGA
>DATECD010000048.1:0-6473 GCA_035287065.1 Chlamydiales bacterium
ATTCAACCCAAAAAAGAAGCGATCTCGATCGGTTGCAATAGTCCCAGTATTGTCTGCGCCCATGTAGAAGCGATAGGGGAAACGATCGATCGTATCAAGCTCAAGATCTACAGTCCCAGGTTTTGCTCCCGGTTTCCAAACCGCATCCGTTCTTCGGAAAGGAGTTTGGTTCATCTTCGCTAGGCTACGAACCAATTTTTCCCCGTCAATGGACTCCCCCGCTTTCATATCGACAAGTTTGCGGAGCTGTTCAGGAGAGGAGTACTTGTTGCCCTTGTAGCGCAATTCACCAAATTTTGGCTCTAAGGTGGCCATTTGCTGAGTGCCTGATCCCAAATTTTGGTCGGGCGCTAACTCCTGAAGTCTTTCCATCGCAGTTGGATATAGCCAATAAGGGCCATACTCAAACTCCAAATAGGAATCAAGAATGCGCACGGGCTCACCCGTAATGGTCCATCTCAAATAGTAGGATTTTGAAACGCCAACTCCTAGAGTCACAAGATCGCTAGCAGACAAATGCTTTCCATCTAAAGAGCTCTCCATCCCCTTTTGATCTACGAGAATGGAAAATTCCTCAACGGAAAGGCGCTCTGGAATGAGCACGCGGATCTGCTGTAAAGCTTGCAACCCAACTGTTAAATCACTTGTGATGCTGCCAAAAAGAGCGAGCGGAAGAAACATGAGAATAAAATACACTTCTTAGACCTCAAGAAGAGACAAGAGTACAAAAAGAGAGGTTATCAAGACAAGGAGATTTTTAGATTTGTGGGATCACGCAATCGAAGTGATTTCTCGAAGAGGCAAACACGATATGAACAACTCCTCGGTCTCCTCCATGACAACCGAGAACGTCACTATTCATTTGCGTTAAGGTACGCACGTGAGTGTTTCGGTCTGGAGCTGCCTCTGACCAGAGTTGAATGTTCACACGAAAAAGCCTAGCAACTACATAGAGTTCAGGAACTCCCCCATGTGTGCGATCGCAGCTCATATGGCGAAAATACCAATCGATAGACTGTGATCTTCCATTGGAATAAAGCCCCGTGAGCCTTTTTTCATATTTTTTCACATCTTCAACCCGATTTTCCGCTCGGCAAATCTCGATTTGCACTTCTAAATCTCTTCTCACACGGTGAATTGTGGCTGGGATTTCCGCACGGATCAATTGACTTAACTGCCTGTCATGCTGATGATGCGCTTCCATATAATGGACAATTTGCGCGCGAAGATCTCGATATGTCCATTGTGGGTCGATCACTTCTGCTCTTCTCAAACCAGGGAGAAGCGCATAAAGCCAGCAATTCCCATCTCCCGCAATTCGGACAATAGGACCCACCTGACTTGCATCCACTCCGCAAATTTTCCCCTCTAACCCAGCAATTTGCGCTCTTGTCAGCCCCGACGCATCGAGGATATATCCCGTATTACTACTTCCTTGAGAGAACTTAGGGAACATTGCGGGGAGAGGTTTTTCTATCTGACTTTCAAAAAATTCCCAACACTTTCCCATCCCATAAAGGGGCAGAGTCACAACTAATGAGATCGATAAAAGCGCAAGCCCTGCCAATTTTACAATTCGGAGAGCCGCATCTTCAATCCCCTTCCCCAAAGAAAACCCCGAGCAAATCGTATAAATAGACCTTCCATACCATTCCAAAGGAAAAGTCAAACTCTCTGGACTTAAAGGTGTTACGCAATCTAAAGAAAGGGGTTGAACAGCGCTATTCATATGCCAGGCATTATACCATTTCCCCAAAGAAAAAACATCCCTTCTGTTTTTCCGTTTTGACATGACTTGTCGAAATGACAAACGATCAGGTACGATCGAAAGCCATGTCTCAAAAATTATTGATTGGCGCGCACACTTCAGCAGCTGGAGGTTCTTTCAACGCTCTTTATGAAGGGAAAGAGATAGGCGCTACAACCATTCAATTTTTTACTAGCAACCAAAAGCAATGGCAAGGGCGCAAGATCACTGAAGAAGAAGTAGCGAAGTGGGAAAAGGCGTTGCAAGAGACGGGGATCGAAAAAATCATGAGCCATGCTGGGTACCTAATCAATCTAGGATCTCCCGACAAAGCCCTTTTGGAAAAAAGTCGTAAAGCCTTTCAAGAAGAGATCCATCGGTGCCATCTTTTCCACGTCCCTTTCTTAAATGTTCATCCAGGTTCTGCGACAACTGGGACAGAAGAGGAATGTTTAGAGACCATTGTAGAGACGTTATTGCACATGGAACCCCTTTTAGAAAAAGAGAAGACAAGAGTCTTACTTGAAACAACTGCAGGCCAAGGGACATGCGTAGGTCACCGCTTTGAACATCTTTCCTACCTCATCCAGCAAGTGGAGAAAAAAATTCCGATTGGCATTTGCATCGACACCTGTCATATTTTTGCAGCAGGCTACGACATTCGAAAAGAAGAAGGGTGGAAAGAGGTCTTAAAAGAATTTGATGAGATCATTGGCTTAAAGCACCTTTTTGCCTTCCATCTCAACGATTCTGAAAAAGAGCTTGGCTCTCGCGTCGACCGCCATGCCCCTCTTGGCAAAGGGAAGATCGGCCTTGAGTGTTTCCGCTACGTAATGCAAGCCCCAAAACTTTGGGCTCTTCCCAAATATTTAGAAACCCCCGAAGGGCCACCTCTTTGGAAAAAAGAGATCGCCATGCTTCGTCGCTTTCATGAGGACCAATGAGAACAAAAATTAAGGAAATTCTTTTTAAAGATCCTTCCCACCTAATCGGTAAAGAAGTCATTGTGTATGGTTGGATCCGCACGGTAAGGGATCAAAAATCTTTTCTCTTCGTTGAGCTCGGAGATGGCTCTACCGTATCCAATCTCCAAGTTGTTGTTGAGGGAATGCTTGATCCAGAAAAAAAGATCACCCCTCTTTTGACAACAGGAACCTCATTGAAAGTCAAAGGGATACTTCTTCAAAGTCCAGGGAAAAATCAAACGGTTGAACTCAAAGCCTCTTCAATAGAGGTCGTCGGTTTTTGCGATCCCACTCGCTATCCCCTGCAAAAAAAACGGCACTCCTTTGAATACTTACGTACCATTGCCCATCTTCGCCCGAGGACCAATACGCAAGGAGCTGTTTTGCGAGTCAGAAGCGCTCTTGCCTTTGCAACCCACCTCTTTTTTCAAGAAAGAGGCTTTTTCTATGTGCAAACGCCGATCATTACAGGTTCAGATTGCGAAGGGGGCGGTGAGATGTTCCGCCTGACCCAAACCCCCAATTCCGAAGGGAAACCTCATGAGTTTTTTGGGAAGCCCGCATATCTCACTGTTTCAGGGCAACTCGAAGGGGAGATCCTCGCAACAGCTCTCTCTGACATTTACACCTTTGGACCCACATTCCGCGCAGAAAATTCGAACACCTCTCGCCATCTTGCAGAATTTTGGATGATTGAGCCCGAAATGTCTTTTGCCGATTTAGAAGACAACATGGAATGCGCAGAGAGCTATCTCAAATTCTGTGTCCAATATTTGATGGTGCATTGCAAAGAAGAACTCCAGTTCTTCGATCAGTTCATTGAACAGGGACTTCTCCAACGACTTGAGCACATTACAGCCTCCCCTTTTGCTCGTCTCTCTTATACAGAAGCAGTCGAAATCTTAAAAAAAGCGCCAAAACAGTTTGTCTTCCCTGTTGAATGGGGAATCGATCTCCAATCTGAACATGAGCGTTATTTATCTGAAGAGTATTGCAAGCGTCCCGTGATTCTCACCGATTATCCAGAAGCGATCAAAGCCTTTTACATGCGAGCTAACCCCGATGGAAAAACAGTTGCCGCTATGGATGTCCTTGTGCCAAAAATTGGAGAAATCATCGGAGGATCGCAAAGGGAAGAAAGGCTTGATGTACTTAAGGGAAAGATTCAAAAACATCGCCTAAATGAAGAAGATTATTGGTGGTATTTAGAGCTTCGCGAATTTGGAACCGTTCCTCATGCAGGATTTGGCTTAGGTTTTGAAAGGCTTATTCTTTTTGCAACAGGCATGGAAAATATTCGCGATGTGATCCCTTTCCCTCGTTTCCCCAACCACGCTGAGTTTTAAAAAGTAGTTTGCAGTTGAACCCACCTCTCTTCGCGACTGCGATAGAGAGATGCGTAGCGGCGAGCGCTTTCTTCAACAAACTGCACACACGCTTCAGGTGCTGGGCGAAGGCGCCTCTCCTTTTCGATCTCTTGCGTGATCTTTTCTATATTCCAAAGACTAACCCTTTGAGTGTTTGGATCGACATTGCGAGGAACGCTTAAATCAAATACCAAGTGATGTCCAGCTCCTTTTCCACCAATGAGATATTGCCCTGCACGAGTTGCAAAAATAAGCCAATCAAAGTCTTGCCAGTTTTGCAAAATAGCGCGCGAGGTCACAGTCACCCCTTCCACTTTTTCTGAAAACTTTGGATTGGAAGTTGCTAACGTAAGAGAGAAATTTCTTTGTTTCGATAAGAACTTTGCAAAACGGCGATTGATCTCTGAATTACCAACCAAAAGGACTTTAGACAAAGGTCCTTGATGTTTTTCTGCAATCTTCCACAAAATCTCATTTAAAGTGGGACTTAAAGGGGCAAAGCGCGCTCTTGCCTGTTTTCCAATCCGAAGAGCCTTCTGAAAAGCGTAATGTAGCGCTTTTGGCAATGCTTTAGGAAACTGGAAAGCGGAAGAGGCGCGCATGTAGGCGAGTTTCACCTGGTGTTGGATCTCCGTCTCTCCAATGATTGCACTATCCAATCCCGTTGTCACCTTGCAAAGATGAGAAAAGCAATCGATCCCAAATAGAGAATAAAAAAGCGATACATCTTCAGATCCTTTTCCCCGAAAAAAAGAGAGAAGCTCACTACTAACTCCGATGAGATCTTCGCCACTAAAATAGATCTCCGTTCGATTACAAGTAGAAAGAAAAAGAAGGGGCGCCTTTAAAAAAGCCCCGTTTTCTTCAAGACGTAACGTACCTCTAGCAATCTCTTCTCTTGTCTTAAGAGATGCTTGTCTATGACTTATGCCCACAACCCCAATCTGAAGGTGATCTTTATTCCGCATGCAACTGGTATATCGCTTTAAGAAAAAATTTTTCAACTCTTCTAGCCTCTTGCAAAATTCGCTCTAGAACGTAAAAATAAGCTAAGAAGGAGTCTTGATCTTATGGCCGACATCCACCCAACACAGCCAAATAAGCCCCATGGCCTTCCTTCCGACCCCTCAAAGCCAAAAGAACAAGTAAAACCCTTCCCCCCAACTGCAGGCGGCGGTGGGGCAGCAAACATGTCTGAATTCATGAAACTTTTCTCCCCTGAAGAAAGGAAAAAATTCATGGACATTCTGGTCAAAAGCTTTAGCCATGAACTAGAACGCGCCTCAAAAAAATATATTGAAGAGTTACGACGCCAAAGACAAGAAGACATGTGAGTGTTTTCATCTTGTGCGCAATCCCTCCCTTCGCTACACTTGCGCCCTATCGCAACATTGAAAAATTTTTATTAAAGTTTGTTCGAATATGGGCCCCATGACACAAGAAGCGGAACTCCTCTTCGTAATGCAAGAAGAAGAAGAGATGAGGATCGACAAACTTTTAGCCCTTCGCTATCCCCAATACTCTAGAACCTATTTCCAGTATCTCATTGAACAGGGATGCGTACTCATCAATGGAGAGACTATCAAAAAACGGATTGAGCCGGAAGAGGGAGATGAAGTCGAAGTCTATTTTCAAGCAGTTGCCTGCCCCTCTTTGCAACCCGAATCCATCCCTCTTGAGGTTCTCTACGAAGATGATGACTTTCTTGCAGTGAATAAGCCTGCTGGGATGGTTGTCCATCCAGCTCCAGGACACTGGTCAGGGACTTTCGTCAACGCGCTCCTTGCCCATTGTGAAGGAAATATACCAGGTAGTGATCCTATTCGCCCTGGAATTGTCCATCGGCTCGACCGTGAAACATCAGGCGTGCTCCTCGCTGCAAAAACCTTAACTGCCCACCAAAGGCTCGTCGAACAGTTTGCAAGCCGAACCATTGAAAAATTCTATCTCGCTGTTGCTTGCGGAAGACCTGCAAATGGAATCATTTCAGCACCCATTGGTCGCCATCCTGTCCATCGCAAAGAGATGGCAGTCTTAAGCGATGGAAGAGAGGCGATTACAGACATTCAGGTTGCAGCATTTAATGAAAAGCTCTCCTTACTTCTCATCCGCCCTCAAACGGGAAGAACCCATCAAATTCGCGTCCATCTCAAACATATCGGCTCCCCTGTTCTTGGAGACCCCGTCTATGGCAATGATAGACTCAATCAACTCTTTGATCCACCAAGACACCTCCTCCATGCCTACCGTCTCATCTTTGATCATCCAATCACAGGCGTTACGATGAAGCTTTCCGCACCAATCCCTGAAGATTTTGCCTACTGGATGAAAAGGCTTTGCGGCCCCTCTCTTTGCGCTCCCATCCTGCAGCCTACTTAACCCGTGCCTCAAGAT
>DATECD010000049.1:0-18000 GCA_035287065.1 Chlamydiales bacterium
ACTATTGCAAGCAAAAGTGAGACGAGATATCGCAGTATCAGAGGCAACAATCTACGGCAAACCGATCTTTAAGACAGCTCCGTCTGCAAGAGCATCTGAAGATTATGTTGCCTTAACCGCTGAACTCTTAGAAAGATTTTAAAAATGGCCAAATTTAACGATCTTTTGAACCTTCGATTCCGCCAAAAAGAATCAAGAGAAACAAAGATGACTGCTCTTGTCGAAAGGGCAAATAATGGGGACCTCTCCAGTTTCTCTGGAGTTTTTCGCGTATCTCCTCTTAACGAACAGGAAAAAAGTGCAATTGCCACAATTTTAGATGAGCATAAGCATGATGAATTCCAAGATACGCATACTGATCTCGCTTCTCTTTCCATTTTAACTTCTGAAGTCAAAGCGATTGCAAACCAAGCAGTCATTTTACACGGAGAAAGGATCAAAAAAGCACAAGAATTACTAAAAAGATATAGAGATGGGGCTTTTACCGCTTGGCTCTTTGCTACTTACGGCAATAGACAAACTCCCTATAACTTTTTGCAATACTATGAATTCTACATGATGATGCCCGCAACTTTGCAACCAACAATTGATCAAATGCCTAGGCAAGCAATCTATACCCTAGCAAGTCGTCAAGGGGCCTCTGAGAAAAAAGAGGCTGTTGTCCGAGACTACTCTGGTCAATCTAAAAAAGAACTGCTCCGATTGATTCGTCAACAATTTCCTTTAGCAGAAGATGATCAACGGACTGCTAATCTTTCTTCTCATGTGATTCAGTTTTTAAAAAGAGCCAATGAAACGTTAAAAAACCGTTACTGCCGCCCTTCTTATTCTGAAAAAGAGGAGATAGAACAACTTTTAGCTGAGATCCGGAAGATCGTAAAAAAATAGTGTATATAAGCCCTTTATCCAATCGCTATGCAAGTCGTGAATCTCTTGAGATCTTTTCTCAAGAGAATAAAATTCGCACATTTAGACGCCTTTGGATCGCTTTAGCAAAAGCACAAAAAGAACTTGGCCTCCCAATCACATCTGAAGAGATCACAGAAATGGAGCGTTCCATTGACATAATCGACTTTGCTCAAATCGAAGGATTTGAAAAAAGATTTCGCCACGATGTGATGGCAAATATCCACGCTTTTGGAGCCCTTTGCCCGAAAGCAAAATCGATTCTTCACTTGGGCGCAACTTCATGCTACGTCACGGACAATACCGATCTGATCTTGATGCGTGAAGCTCTTTTCCTCCTTCTTCAAAAATGCGCGCATCTTCTTCGAGGTTTTGCAAAAAAAGGAGAAAAAGAGGCACATAGCCCTTGTCTTGCCTATACCCATTTTCAGCCAGCCCAACCCACAACCATCGGCAAAAGAATCTGCCTCTGGTTACAAGATTTTTTCTTTGATCTTCTTGAGTGGAAAAGGCTCTATGAAGAGATCCCTTTTTTAGGAGCTAAAGGGGCAACAGGGACGCAAAGTTCTTTCCTCTCTCTTTTTGGAGGCGATTTTCATAAGGTAAGTCAGATGGAGCTTTTGATCGCAAAAGAATTTGGCTTTACAAAGATTCTCACCATTTCTGGACAAACTTACACGCGCAAAATCGATCTTACAATCCTCAATGCCCTAGCCTCTTTTGCAGCAAGCGCTCACAAGATGGCAACAGACCTTCGTCTTCTTGCTCACGAAGGGGAGTTTGTCGAATCTTTCCAAAAAGAGCAGGTAGGCTCTTCTGCAATGCCTTACAAGAAAAATCCGATTTACTCAGAAAGGATTTGCGGCATTGCGCGCTTTGTCATCTCTTTAGCGCAAAATCCCGCGTACACTCTTGCAACACAGTGGCTAGAAAGATCGTTAGACGACTCTTCAAATAGGCGCATCACACTTCCAGAGGCCTTTCTCGGCACAGATGCCATCCTCAACCTTCTCCTTCATCTTACTTCCGAGTTGCACCCCGTTTCCGATGTCGCATTAAAAAATGTGCAAGAAGTTCTCCCTATGCTCGCTACAGAAAATCTCATGATGGCAGCAGTAAAAAAAGGGGGAGATAGGCAAGCGCTTCATGAAAAACTGCGTCTTCTCACGCAAAACCGCCCAATAGCTAAATGGATGCAAGAGATCGAACAGGATCCTGACTTCCAACTTACAAAAAAAGAAGTTGAATCACTGATCGCTCTCCCCTCTTTAGTCGGCTGCGCTCCAGAGCAAGTAAAGTTCTTTATCCAAAAAGAACTCTACCCTCTCCTCAACAAGTGGAATCTTCCGATTCCCCCATTGCACCCAATTGAGATATAGCTCTACGGATCTGTTCTTGCGCTTGAAGGGCTGGTAACACGAGGGGAAGACGCAAATCGGGTCGGCATCTCCCTAAAAGACTTAATGCCCATTTCACGCATTGCGGATTTGTCTCTAAGAACATGACTTTGTAAATGGAAGACATCCGATCAGAAATACGTTTTGCTTCATCAAATTTCTTCTGTAACCCTAAATCAATCATCTCTTTCCACTCTTTAGGAAAAAGATTTCCAATGACTGAAATGGCCCCATTTCCCCCATCTTTTACAGTTTGAAAAGTGAGATGATCATCCCCTGAAAAAATGGGAATCTGAGAAAGACTTCTTAACTTTCGGACAAACTCTTCATCTCCCGTTGAATCTTTGTAAGCGGCAATTCCTGGATGCGTGCAAATCTCAACAACAGTCTCCACTTCTAACTTCAACGTTCTCATTGGATTATTGTAGACGATGACGGGCAACCCTACTTTTGCAATCTCTGTGAAATGAAGAACGGCCCCTCGCTGTGTTGGCTTGTTGTAATAGGGAGTTGGGATAAGACACCCATTTGCACCAGCTTTACGCATTTTCTCAGTTAAACGAACCGATTGCCGCGTATCTGCAGTTCCTGTACCAACAACTATGGGGATTCTGCCATTTGCAACACTAAGAGAGATCTGTAAAATTTTTTCTCTCTCTTTTTCAGAAAGAGTCATCCCCTCCCCTGTTGTCCCAGCAAGGACCAATCCTTCTGTTCCCGATTCAATCTGCCATGCGACCAATTGTTCTAAATTTTTGTGATCGACACGACCCTTCCGATCAAATGGAGTCACAAGCGCAACAAAGGAACCCTGCCACATATCTCATCAAAATAAAAATGGAATTTTGTCACTCTGCGACAAGAGAGTCAAGAGCCATCCTGTACTGCTCTTCGAGAGCTATCTCGTAAAGAAAATGATGGCACCGTTTGGCTAATTGAAGAAAATCTAAGATATCTTTTCGAATGCCGGGGCGAAATCCCCATTGAAAAGGGATCTTTTGAACCAAGTAAACTTTTTTCCCCTCTTTCAAAAAAGAAGTGGCATGAGGCTTAAACGTTTTCCCATTGCGCACCTCAACATATTTCTCTACGCTCTTGGTCATCCGCTTTGCCTCGTAGATGGGAATCGAGAGAATAAAAAATTTTTCTCTTAAATCAAAATCAATTTGGATTTTATCCTGATCAGGAGAAAAAATTAGATGATTCAGTATCTCTTTTATATCTTCTGGCATTGCGCCGTTAGTATAGCAATAAAGATGCGTAATGTAAAGCCGCTTTACATTTGGGGAAACTGATCCCCCCATTTTAGCTTTTTTGCCTCTTTATAAAAAATTTTATCTCTTTTTGAAACTAATGTTTCTTGAATATTTCCTTCGGGTTTACAGAGGGTAAGACCAACGCGTCCGGGAAGTTTATAGGGATGGCGCAAAACTCTTGCCTGTTTGGAAATTGGGAGAAAATTACGAGAAACAATGAGGTAACTAAACTTCTCATCCTCGTACCCAAGCGCCCCATCTTTTACATATCTTTGCACCCGAGTCCTGTTAAAACGGACGGAAAAATGGCACCAATCTGTTCCTTGAATTGGGCAAACTCGAGCGTGGGGACAAGGCGCAACAAGAAAGCCTCCTCGAGAAAGGATCTCTTCTCGCACCTTGCGAAGGAATGCAAATCTTGCAGGTGTTCCCGGTTCAATCACAATCAAAAAAGGGATCTTCGCCTCCCACCACCAAGAAATCCACTCTTGTGCGTTATCCAATTCACCGAGTGAATAAGAAAAAATCGCAGCATCTAAAACACCCACTTGAGGTGGGCTCCTCCCCAAAATCCATTCACTTTTTTGTAAAAGGGGATGTTCAACACTAAGTTTTTTACCAAGAGCCATCATCTCTTGGCTTTTTTCGAAAAAAAGTACCTTTTCTGCTTCAGGAAAAAGTTCTGCTGCTGCCCAAGAAGCAGTTCCTGGACCTGCTCCCACATCAATCCAGCTCTTGATTGGAAAGGGGAGCTGACTAAGCACTTTCGTTGCTACCGCATAGGTTGCAGGAACCCGCGTTGCAAGATAGGCCAAGCGCTGATTTTCCTCACGAAAATGGGAACCGCCCCCCTCTCTATACGTCGTAGAGAGTTTAAAAAATGCCTCTTTCAAAAGACTTGGCGGCACTTCAGAAAGAAGCTCTTCAATTTTTTCTAACATCAATGAAGTTCCCAAACAATGGGTGTAAAGCCCGCTTTACATAGAAAATCATTCGTCTTTGAGAAATGGCCACATCCAAAAAAACCTCTATATGCAGAAAGAGGTGAAGGATGAGGCGCAGTCAAGATGAGATGATGCGTGCTTTTTTGTTTGTGGATTTGTTGCACTTTATCTGCAGCTGATTTTCCCCAAAGTAAAAAGACAAGGGGATCTTTTCTCTCACAAAGAAGTTGCACCACGCGATCGGTGAACTTTTCCCACCCCCTTCCTGCATGTGATTTTGCCTCTCCTGCTCGGACAGTAAGTCCCGCATTTAAAAGCATCACTCCCTGCTCAGCCCACTCAACCAAAGAGCCGTGAGTTGGCGTCGGAACCCCTAAATCCCTTTTCAACTCTTTAAAAATATTTTGCAGAGAAGGAGGCAACGGAACCCCTTTAGGCACGCTAAAAGAAAGTCCATGAGCCTGCCCTTTGCCATGATAAGGATCTTGCCCAATAATGACGACCCTCACGTTTTCAAAAGAAGAGTGACGAAAAGCTTCAAAAATGTTTTCAAAAGGGGGATAGATTTCAACTCCTCTATCAAACTCATCTGCTAAAAACTTCTCCAGCTCCTTCATATAAGGTTTTTCAAATTCTTCCTTGAGAAGTTCTCGCCAAGACACTTCCATTTGAGCTGTTTTTTCCATCGGCAGGCATTATACCCACTCTTCAGCAATAATTGACAGAAAGCTCAACTTCCCTCTACTATTACTCCCCTACAACTTTATCTTTTCATCATCTGGGTGTAGCGCAGCTTGGCTAGCGCGTTTGCATGGGGTGCAAGAGGTCGGAGGTTCAAATCCTCTCACCCAGATTCTTTTTCTAAATGGCTTATGGAAATGAACAATGTCATTCAAACTAAAAAATTATCCAAGAGCTTTGTTACCAGGCAAACTTTCCCCGGCATTTGGGGAGCTATTAAAAGCCTTTGTTTTTCAAGAAAACAAGAAGTCTCTGCTATTAAAGAAATCTCCTTCTCGGTAAAGCCGGGAGAACGAGTTGCATTTATCGGCCCTAACGGAGCTGGAAAATCAACCACGATCAAGATGCTCACTGGCATTCTTCACCCTTCTTCAGGTTTGATTGAAGTTCTTGGTTTAGTACCCTGGAAAGACCGACATGCTCTTGGCTACAAGATAGGGACAGTCTTCGGACAAAGAACCCAGCTTTGGCATCATCTTCCCCCTAGAGACACATTCGATTTGCTAGCAAAAATCTATGAGATTGACCGACCTATCTATGAAAAACGTCTCAAAGAGCTACTCGATGTTTTTGAAATCAAACCATTTTTCCACAAACCCGTCAGACAACTTTCTCTCGGAGAGCGAATGCGTTGTGAATTGGTCGCAAGCCTACTTCATAACCCCAAAATTCTATTTCTTGATGAACCCACCATCGGTCTGGATATTAACGCAAAATTAAAAATTCGAGGGCTCTTAAATCGCCTCTCCAAAGAATATGGGACAACTCTTTTTTTAACTTCCCATGATACTGCAGATATCGAACAGGTATGCGAACGGGTGATCATACTCGATCAAGGGTCTATTATTCTGGATAGCACTCTCAAAGAATTAAAGAAAACTTACGTCAAAAAGAAAATTCTGACACTTACAACGGATGAAGAACATTTTTGTTTAGATTTAGTCGGTGTGAAAGTTCTAGAAAATACCAATCATCATTTCGTTTGCGAAATCAACCTAGAAACAATATCGATTGATCACGTAATTCAAGAGACCTTAAAAAAGACCAGCCTAAAAGATGTAACAATCGAAGATCCTTCTATGGAAGAGATCATTCGGACTCTCTATGGGACCACTCATGTCTAAGTATTTTTTTATCTTTAATCTTGCTGTCATCCAGAGCATAAAAAATTACAAAGCATTGATAGGGTTAAGCCTTTTCCTTCTCACTTGCTTACTTGTATTTGCGCATCTTTGGAAGATCGCTGCAACTAAAATGGGAGCAGCTCATCTCCATCCAGATCAACTATTGTGGTATATCGCCCTAAATGAGTGGGTTTTGATTTCTATCCCAGATTCCCAAATCGATATGGAACAAGACCTTAGAAGTGGAAAGCTCGCCTACCTTCTTCCTAGACCCATTTCGTATTTAAAAAGCGTTTTCTTTGAAGGCTTAGGGATGCTTATCGTAAATCTTCTCGTTCTCGGAGCTGTTGCCTTTTTATTTACTTGGTGGCGAATTGGAACCTTCCCTTTTGATGCTCCCAGCCTCATTATATTGCTTGCTTTGGGAATTCTCGCTGGCTCAGTAGGCGTAATTTTTCAGATGTTAGTAGGCATTTCTGCTTTTTGGCTGCAAGAAGTAAGCCCCTTTAGTTGGATCTGGGAAAAGTTTCTCTTTGCTCTTGGTGGACTCATTCTTCCTCTTGCAGCCTACCCCATCTGGATTCAAAAAATCGCTTATTTTACTCCATTTCCCGCAATTTTAGGACAGCGAAGCGCTCTTGCCATCGATTTTTCTTTTAGTGCAGTCCTCCATGTAACGCTTTCTCTTTTTTTCTGGGGTCTTTTCGCTTTAGGATGTTTATCGTTTCTCTATCGCAAGGGACTCAAAATATTAAATGTTGAGGGAGGCTAAATCTGAAAACCTTAATTTTTTTAGCAAGCCTTCTTCGAACCAGCATTCGAGCTTCAATCAGTGTGAGAGGAGCTTTCATTTTGGAATCAGTCCTAATGGTCGGAAATAACCTCATTTTCTTTTCGATGTGGTGGATTTTCTTTCGACAATTTAAAACGATAGGTGGCTGGCAAATCAATGATATGGCCGCATCCATGGCTATGCTATCTGGCGCCTATGGAATTTCGAATATTTGCTTTGGAGGTGTCAAAAATCTAGGTCTTACTATTCTGAATGGCGATTTAGATCCATTTATGACGCAACCCAAAAATCTCCTTCTTCATCTTGCTGGCTCAAAATCGCGCTCTAAAGGATGGGGCCATCTTTTCACAGCTGTCATTCTTCTCATTTTAGGTGGATTTAAAGCTTCTTCTCTTCCACTCATTCTCATGTTAATTATTTCGGGCGCTCTTATCTTTACTTCCCTAGGATTACTCATTCACAGCCTTACTTTTTGGTTGGGCTCAATCGAATCAGTCTCTCAAAAATATCTCGATTCTCTTTTTATTTTTGCCCTCTATCCAACCAATATCTACTCTGGGCTTCTTCAGCTCATCATGTTTACACTCATCCCCGCAGGTCTTATTGGCTATGTACCCGTAGAACTTCTTCGCGCTTTCTCCTGGGATAAATTCGCTATCCTCATGAGTTGCTCTCTAGGATTCTTAAGCGCAGCTTGTTTCGTATTTCATTTGGGACTAAAAAAATATGAATCAGGCAACAAGTTCGGAATGCGGTTATGATAGAAAACAGCAAGAAAATTCATTCAGATTACGGAGCCTGTCTGCCAAAGAGGGGCGTAAAGTGCATCTCGACCAAAATAAGGAAAAATTAGCGTGTCAGAGCCCCAAGCAAATGATAGTCAAATCCTACTTTATCAAACTGAAGATGGTCGTCAGCGAATTGAAGTGCGTCTACAAAACGGCTCTGTCTGGTTAAGTCAAAAATTGCTTGCTGAATTATTTGGTGTTGGCGTGAACACCGTAAACTACCATATTAAAGAGATTTACAAAGAAGAAGAACTTCGCCCCGAGGCAACTATTCGAAAATATCGAATAGTTCAAACAGAGGGGGAGCGTCAGGTTTTCCGAGAAGTAGATTTTTATGATTTAAGAATGATTCTAGCCGTTGGCTATCGGGTTCGTTCTCATAGAGGGGTGCAGTTTCGTCAATGGGCTACAGAACGATTGCAAGAATATGTTATTAAGGGCTTTACATTAGACGATGAACGCTTGAGCAAACCCGAAGGCATTGATTACTTTGACGAACTCTTGGACCGCATCCGCGCCATCAGGTCATCCGAAAAACGGTTCTACCAAAAAATCAAGGACATCTACACACTGAGTGCTGACTTGAACTTAACGATGAAAAAATTCTTACTCATGCTGGGACAATTTCTGCTGAAATGGCCAAGGAATTTGCTATTTCTGAATATACAAAATTCGAAGAGCATCGCAGAAATGAAGAGGCAATTCATTCGGAAAAAGAGCTCCGCGAGACACTTCAAAAATTAGTAATTAATAGAGAATCTTCCGACTCCCAAGAATTCTAGATTTGTTTGCATAAAATAATTTTAGAAACCAAATCTAATTTGGCCGCCGAAGCTGTTGTCGCTATATTTTGTAGCAAATTCCCCATTGTAATAAAGGTCTAGTGAGAGAAAATCATCCATTAACATCCCAGAAAGCAACACTCCTGGAGAGATCAAATTCCGATTGGGGAAGTACCCTGTCACCTCAAAAGGAACATCTGTTTCTACAAAAGAGGCTGTATAGGTAGATCCTTTTATGCGTATCTCTCGCACCCAAGAGAGGCTAGGAGCAAACGTCCACTTCGAGCTTCCCAAACAAAAGCAGCTAGAAAGCTGTAATCCCAGTTCATTGCGAAGCATGATGGCGTTACTTTTTTCAAGGTGTAGATCAAACTCTCCAGCTCCTGTTTCAGTAAAGCTGTGCTCTACGCCGCAGATATAGTCCAATGAATCAAATGGTCGAATCGTAACTCCCTTAAACCCAAAATTGATCCCCGTATCTATATGAGAAAGAATCTGATCGCCTCCGTGACCATTATTGGCTGTGAGGGTTTCATCCGGAAATAAAATATTGCGATGTCCTGTAAAATGGCTCCAGCCTCCAATTACGGCTAGATTCCCGTAGAACATCTCTCCAATTGCTGAAAAATAGAGTCCAGCATAGGCAGTATTGATGGTTCCTTTTCCAAATTGATCCTTCCATTCTGTTCCAGATCCTGTGTAGGCGCCCAATGCTCCTACATAGCAAACCTTTGCAAAATGATAATCGAGGCCAACAACTCCTCCTCCCGTATTTGTCTGATACCCGATTTGGGGACTCCCTGCATATGTAATATTATTTTGAAAAAGATAATCTCCAAACCCATCGATCCAAAGGTGAATTTCTCTCTCCCCTTTTTTGCAAGTTGTTTGCGGTGTCTCTTTGGTTTTTTGAGATCTATTTTTGGGCTTCTCTTTTGGCTTTTCAGAAGAAAAATCTCAGCAATGCTCTCGATTGAGGACATCTTGCATCCTGTAGCTTAATGTCTCTCTTACCTTTACGACGTTATTTTCTTGAGAAAGGGTCTGCCCTTTAAAAAGCGCAGGATCCATCGATTCTAAAGCTGTTGCAATTTCAGATCGCGAGCTAAAAAAAAGTTTTGTAACCGCACTGCAAGGCGCCGAGTATCCGGAATCTGCTAAGGAGTCAAGAGCCGCTGCAACAGCTGCGGCATTGTCTCCTGTTGCAAGCTCGCGAATAGGTTTCCTTGTAACTGTTAATTCAACCCCATGAGGGCCGTAACTAAGACTTGGATTTAAAAAATAGGTGCCCATTTCAATTGTAGAAAAAGTTCCTGAGAAAGCGCCTCCCGCAGTCAACACAGCATAATCGTGGGATTTCTCATAACAATCAGGTTCTGGTCTCAATATTAAAGCGACATCATTACCTAAAGTTGCATCTCCAGAAACAATCAGTGTCGCAATACTTGAGCCATCTAAAGAAGGGGAAAGTGTTGAACCCGAAAGAGACTCAAAGTTTCCATTAATTGTCAAAGGCGATACTGAGCAGCCTGGATTCACCGTTGAAAGATTTGTTACAATTCCGTCAACATTAATCGTACCGCAACCTGTTAGTGCATCAGTAGATGTAAGTGTTGTACAGAAAATCTCCCCACCAGATCCTATCGAGACAGTTCCATCATTTTGAAGGGGTCCGCAATAAAGAGTTCCATCAACTGTTAAGGTAGCTCCTTCTGAAACACTATCTGCACTTGTATTCGATGAACTACCTAGAGTAACGCCTGAACTAATTTGACATGTTCCTCCAGTAACGTCTAGGCTTCCTGAATACGTATTGCTTGAGGCCAAAAGAATAAGTGTTCCATCAGAAAGAGTTAACCCTCCTGTCCCTGTAATTGTCCCAGAGAAGCTGCCCCCATTATTCACTGTCAGCGTACCTCCGCCAGTTGTAACAGAGCCACCTCCAGCTAAGGCGTAAATTGTATTGGAAAATCCGTTAAGATCGAGAGTCCCAGTCACACCACATGGGGAGTTTGGGGAAAAAGCGTTTGCGCTCCCCGCTTGCAAAGTAGCTCCATTATTGATCGATGTTGTCCCAGAATAGTTATTGAATCCCTCAGAAACAGATAAAATCAAAGTACCGCTACCAAGCGTAAGTCCACCAATTCCATTACCACCTGTGATTAGTCCTGAAAATGTAGTTCCCCCATTACTAATCGTTAACGTCTCAGAAGTAAGTAAAGTAACAATTCCTGTTCCTGCAAGAGAATTAATCGTATTGGAATAACCATTCAACGCAAGCGTTCCATCTACTGTATAATTAGAAGCAGAAGAAAAGCCGTTTGCTATTCCTGCTTCTAGTCTTGCGTATAAATCAATCGTTGTGGCTCCTGAATATGTATTTCCTGTTCCTGAAAGTTCAAGTGTTCCATCAGAAAGAGTTATCCCTCCTGTCCCTGTAATTGCCCCAGATATAGTCAGCGGTGAATTATCACTCATTTCGATTACACTAGAAACACTAACACCACAAGAAATGTTAGCAGATCCTTCACCAGATACAGTAATGCTCGGATTTACTGAAGATGCAAACGACAGAGTCCCAATTGGGTCGCCATTTTGAAGAATAATAGTATCGCCTGAAGTAGTATTCAACTGCAGCTGAAGTAATGAAAATGAACCATTTACAGCAGCATTATCTGTTGAATTAAAAATAGCAACTGCAGTAGTTGAATTAGGATAACTAGTGTCAGGATTCCAGTTAGATGCATTATTCCAATCGCCACCAGAGTCTCCGGCATTCCAAGTTTGAGCAAAACCCGTACTCACAAAAAGCACAGAAGAACAAAACATCGCAAAGAAAAAAATCGTTTTCATCAAAATCCATAGCTAAAGGTTCCAAAGACCTCATTGGAATGGTACTGGCTTCCAAATTCCCCCTCATACATCGCTGAGAAGGTAAACTCATCCCATTGGATGAGGAATTCAAAAGTGGGAGAAATAAGATTTTGGGTGCCTGAAATGGTCTCTAGGGTGATTGAGGTAGGAGAGCCAACAAAACCTGTTGTCATATTTCCCCAAGGAGTTTTGTTTACATAGCTAAGACTCTCTTTGAAAAGGAGAGTGACACCCCAGAAAGATTTTTGTTGATAGGAAGCAAGTCCTACTTCGCTGCGGAGAAGTTCAGAATTGTGACTTGACTGTGAGAAGTTATAAGGGTAGGCCCCCGTTTCACTGTACTCTTCTTCAAAGACGATCGCAGCATCAAGCGATGCATAAGGCTCAAGGCCCAACATACCAAAATCAAAGTAGTAACCAAAATCAAGATGAGGATCAAGCGCCCATGCAGAGTGTTTCTCTGTAGCAACAGCAGAAAATTCTGGGAAAGAGATATTGCGATTTGTTTTAAACCAACTGCCGCCAATAAGAAGCGAAAGGTCGAAAAAAAATGGCGTTCCGTAATAGCTTCCGTAAACCATGAAAATTGCAGAATCTGAGGATGCAGATCCAAAATCCCCTGCCATCTGAATGGTGTTTTTCGCATAACCGCCAGCTGCTCCCATGAGTCCTGATTCCCCTCCAAAATCTAAACCGACAAGAGGGCCCGCAGCATTAAAATGGAAAGCTGGGTTGTGATTTGAGGCGGTTGCATTTTGGTGAGAAAACTCACCAAATCCTGAAATCCACACCTGGTAGTGATTGGGAAGAGGTTTTACAAGAATAGGGGTACCTGGTTGGGGATATAGATTTGGTTCCTCATTTTGTGAATTGGAATCTTCTTTCATCTCCTCATTTTGTAAATCGGCTGGAAGAGTTTCAGATGGCATTTCACACTCATCTGCCATAGCAAAAAGCTGTTCGTTGAGGGCAAGTTCAATAGAAGGTGTTTTTTGTTTTAAAAGACGTCGATTTCTTAAGTGTGAGCCAAGTTCATAGCTAAATGCAAACGTCGTATTTTGCAGAGCAAATGCGTTCGCGTAATTTCTTGCAGGAGAAATACGATCTAAAGCTTGCTCTAATTCCCCAAATGGCAATTGATTAAGATAAACTAATGCATCGGGAAATCCGTTGATATAACTTGCTAAAGTACTCTGATTTCCTGTCATTGCAGTCACTGTAGCAGTAGGAATCGCACTCACAGCGAGGGTAAGCTCAACAAGTGTCGATGAAGGATAATTTACCGTAATCTGATACCCAGGGAGTTCTTGAACCACGAAAGCACCTGAATAAGAGGCTCCCTCAATCATTTCAATAATTGGATATCTACTTTGCTTCGGAACAAAATGAGATGGCACTGCAACACGAAGATTTCCCTTAAGAAGGGTATCGCTAGCCAAAATCAAATCAGAAGATCCCTGAGTATCAATAGAAACTAAATAGATACTCCCTGAATTAAACGTGACTGTATTTCCAGATGTAAAGGTAAGAGTGCCAGAAGAGTGACCTGGAGCAATAATTGCCCTATTTGTTAAGGTTACTGGACCATCAAGAGTACCTATTCCACCGAGAATCGCATTATTTTCTACAGTAATTAGGCTGCTACTCCAAAGTGTCGCATCGATATTCATCCGGCCTGAAGCAATTGTTGTGCTTTCAAGATTTGCTATTCCTGAAAAAGTAACTGTTTCTAAGCCATCTTTAATGATTGCTCCTCCTGTCGCTCCACTTGGTCCTGTAATAGAACCATTAAAATTACCTAAACCAACTCCTCTAAAGGTTAAGCTTCCCCCAGATGCAATTTCTACAGCCCCCTCTCCAGATAATCCAGCAATTCTTTGCGTTGTAGTTCCTATTTGTAAAAGACTTGTGGTGCTAGAGGCCTCAAGAAGAATGTTAGATTTTGACGAAAGAGCGCCATTTGCACTCGCAATGAGTGTTCCACCTTGGATTTGAGTAAAGCCTTCGTAAACATTACTATCTCCAGAAAATGTTAAAGTACCGCCAGTAACGGCAAGATTCATAAGTCCAGCCATTACACCAGAAAATGTTCCTCCATCTTTCACAGTCAGCGTTGCAAGAAATGTGGAATACACAAGCCCATCGCCAAAAAGAGAGAAAATCGTATTGGAATATCCATAAGGATCGAGCAATCCTGTCACAGTATATGAAGAATTAGGGGAAAAAGCGCCTGAACTACCTGCCAGTAATTCAGCTCCATCACTGATCAGTGTCGTCCCAGAATAGTTATTAAGAGCGGTATCAGGAGGAGCAAGAGTCAATGCAGCACCATTTGAAAGGGTAATCCCCCCACCTCCACCTCCACCCGTGATTCGTCCAGAAAATGTAGTTCCCTCACTACTAATGATGGTTAATGTCTCATTATTCAATAAACTAATAGTTCCCGATCCTGTAATAGAGAGAACCGTATTGGAATATCCATTAAGATTAAGAGATCCATCCACAGTATATGAAGACTCAGGGGAAAAAGCGTTTGAACTACCTGCATACAGAATAGCTCCATCACTGATCAGTGTCGTCCCAGAATAGTTATTAGGAGCGCTTTCAGGAGGAGTGAGAGTCAATTTAGTATCACTTGAGAGGGTAATCCCGCCCCCACCTGTAAGGTTTCCTGGATAGGTTAAGGTGTTCCCATTACCAATCGTCAACGTACCCCCAGTTGACATTGCGATAGTACCGGTTTCAGAGAATGAACTAATTGCATTTGAATAAGCGCCCGGTTTAAAAACTCCATATATAGTCATATTCACAGGATTCGATGACGAAAATACATTATTTTCTGTAAGTTCAAGTGTTGAAACACCACTGATTTCTACATTAATTGTAGTTACATCTATACCTAGATTCATTGAAGTACCAAGAAAATAATCAGCAGCCCCTTGCGCAAAGATCTGTTGCTCAGAGGTTCCACCGCCTAAATTCAAAATGCCTCCTGTTAGACTTACAGTAGTACTGTTAAAAAGGACCTGACTTGCAATATAGGTTCCATTCACAGTGACCGTGAGTGATGTTGGTGGTGTTGGTGGTGGCACTTCATAAAACATCGCAATTACATCATTGGCATTAGGAACACCAAACGCCCAATTCGATGAATCTCCCCAATTTCCTGTCGACTCGGTTCCAACCCAATAGTTATCATAGTCTTCAGCAAAACCCGTGCTCACAAAAAGCACAGAGGAACTAAACATCACAAAAAAAATCGTTTTCATTAAAATCCATAGCTAAAGGTTCCAAAGACTTCATTGGAATGGTACTGGCTTCCAAATTCCCCCTCATACATTGCTGAGAAGGTAAACTCACCCCATTGGATGAAGAATTCAAAGGTAGGAGAGATAAGGTTTTGGGTGTCAGAAATTGTCTCTAGAGTGATTGAGGCGGGAGAGCCAACAAAACCTGTTGTCATGCTTCCCCAAGGAGTTTTGTTCACGTAGCTTAAGCTCTCTTTAAAAAGGAGAGTGACACCCCAGAAAGATTTTTGTTGATAGGAGGCAAGCCCTACTTCGCTGCGAAGGAGTTCAGAATTGTGGCTTGGTTGAGAGAAATTGTAAGGATAGGCCCCGTTTTCGCTATAGTTGTCTTCAAAGACGATCGCAGCATCAAGCGATGCGTAAGGCTCAAGACCCAACATACCAAAGTCAAAGTAGTAACCAAAATCAAGATGGGGATCGAGCACCCAAGCAAAGTGTTTTTCTGACGCAACTGCAGAAAATTCTGGGAAAGAGATGTTGCGACTTGTCTTCAACCAACTTCCGCCGAAAAGAAGAGAAAGATCGAAGAAAAATGGGGTTCCGTAATAGCTTCCGTAAGCCATGAAAATTGCAGAATCTGAGGATGCAGATCCAAAATCCCCTGCCATTTGAATGGTATTTTTCGCATAACCACCAGCTGCTCCCACAAGCCCCGACTCCCCTCCAAAATCAAAACCAACAAGAGGGCCAGCAGCATTAAAATGGAAAGCTGGGTTTTGATTTAAGGCAGTTGCATTTTGATGAGAAAACTCACCAAATCCTGAAATCCACACCTGGTAGTGATTGGGAAGCGGTTTCACAAGGACAGGGGTGCCTGGTTGAGGGTATAGATTCGGTTTTTCTTCCTGTTTTTCATTTTGTGAATTGGGATCTTCTTTCATCTCCTCATTTTGTAAATCGGCTGGGAGAGTTTCAGATGGCATTTCATACTCATCTGCCATAGCAAAAAGCTGTTCGTTGATAGCAACTTCAATAGAAGGTGTCTTTTGTTTTAAAAGACGCCGATTTCTTATGTGTGAGCCAAGTTCATAGCTGAATGCAAACGTCGTATTTTGCAGAGCAAATGCATTTGCGTAATTTCTTGCAGGAGAAAGACGGTCTAAAGCTTGCTCTAATTCCCCAAATGGGAGTTGATTGAGATAGACTAAAGCGTTGGGAAATCCATTGATGTATTTAGCTAAGATTTTGCGGTTTCCTTTCAGTGCATTTATAACTAAAGTAGGAGAGAAAGGACTTACCGCGATGATTAATTCAACAAGTGTTGGTGAAACATAATCTACAGTTAACGTATATCCAGGAATTTCAACAAGTTGGAAAACGCTTGTGTAAGTTGCCCCATCGATCATTTCAATAATTGGGTAGCTACCTTTTTTCGGGACAAAATGGCGTGATGTTGCAACAAGAAGTTTTCCATTAAGAACAGTATCTCCTGCTAAAATCAAATCAGAAGCGCTAAGGGAATCGGCAAAAACCAAGTAGGTGCTATCTGATGCAAATGTGACTGTATTTCCCGTTGTAAAGGTAAGCGTTCCAGAAGAGTGACCTGGAGCAATGCTGGCTCCGTTATTTAAAGTTACTTGACCATTCAGAGTGCCGATCCCACCGAGAATCGCGTTACTTTCTACAGTAATTGGACTACTCCAAGATGTCGTATCGATATTCATTCTACCTGCAGCAACTGTTGTGCTTTCAAGATTTGCCTCTCCTAAAAAAGTAAAGGTAGCTGAGCCCTCTTTAATGATTGCGCCCCCTTGTATGCTTCCAGGTCCTGTAATTGTCCCATTGAAAATACTTGGAAAAATTCCTCCAAAAGTTAAGCTTCCCCCAGATGCAATTTCCACATCCCCATTTCCAGATAACCCGAGAATTGTTTGTGTTGTGGTTCCTATTTGTAAAAGACTTGAAGGAGTGGCAAGAACAAAACGGGAATTTGGAGAAAGAGCGCCATTTGCACTCGCAGTGAGCGTTCCACCTTGGATAAGAGTAAAACCTACATAACTATTACTTGTTCCAGAAAGTTCTAAATCCCCACCCCTAACAGCAAGATTCATAAGTCCTGTCATCGTACCAGAAAATGCCCCGCCATCTGTCACAGTCAACGTTGCAAGAGCTGAAGAATCCACAAGTCCTGTTCCAAAAAGAGAGAAAACTGTGTTGGAATTCCCATTCAAAAAGAGCGTTCCTGTAACAGTTAAGCTAGAGTTGGGAGATAAAGCACTTGTGCTCCCTGTCAGTAATACAGCTCCACTACTGATCAGTGTAGCCCCAAAATAGTCATTAGGAGCGCTTCCAGAAGCAGCTAAAGTCAACGTACCGCTACCAAGCGTAACTCCTCCACTTCCATTACCTCCCGTGATTTGCCCGGAAAATGTGGTTCCTCCATGCAAGGTCAAAGTCTCACAGCTCAATAACACGATTGTTCCCGATCCAGCAAGAGCAGAGAGCGTATTGGAATATCCATTCAATGCAAGCGTTCCATTTACAGTAAAAAAAGAGTCTGGTGAAAAAGCATTCAAAGCCCCAGCTTCTAATGTAGATCCCGAGTTAATGATTGTAATTCCTGAGTACGTATTGCTTGTTCCCGAAAGTTCAAGCGTCCCACCAGAAAGAGTTAACCCTCCTGTCCCTGTAATTGCCCCAGAGAAAATGCCCCCGTTCCCAACCGTCAGCGTGCCTCCACCAGTTGTAACAGAGCCACCTCCATTTAAAGAGTCGATTGTATTGGAAAACCCATTGAGGTTAAGAGTTCCTGTCACAGTATATGAGGAGGCAGGGGAAAAAGCACTTGTACTCCCCGCTTGCAAAGTAGCTCCACTACTAATCAATGTCGTCCCTAAATAGTTGTTGGGAGTACTTCCAGAAGCAGATAAAATCAAAGTGCCGGTACCAAGCGTAAGTCCACCACCTCCGCTACCACCTGTGATTTGCCCGGAAAATGTAGTACCCCCATTGCTAATCATTAACGTCTCATCAGCCGATAAAGTAACAAATCCCGTTCCTGCAAGAGAGTAAATCGTATTGGAATAACTATTCAGATTAAGAGATCCATTCACATTAAAAGCGGAGGCAGAGGAAAAAGCACTTGTA
>DATECD010000050.1:0-2593 GCA_035287065.1 Chlamydiales bacterium
CATAATACTTTGTCAGTTCATCATTTGCAAGATTATTTTATCAGCGAAAAATGACCCATAGTGATAACCTTCTCATCAACGTCAATTTTCAACCCATAAGCCGATATACACCCAAAACAAGAGCCGCTGCAATTTGTTTACAAGGGGCCAGTAACAGTATTTCTTGACTTTATTCAAACTTAATCATACATTGTCGGAATGGATAAGTTTTTGAGCATCCAAGAAGCTGCCAACTGTTTAGGAGTTTCTCCACAAACACTTCGTCGCTGGGAAAGGAAAAAGAAAATAGCCCCTTCTCACCGCACTCAAGGCGGCCAGCGTCGTTATGCTATTGCTGAATTGCGACCATTTGATCACAATAATACAGTTTCTGATCGTCCAACCGTTGCCTATGCTAGAGTCTCGAGTCATGATCAAAAAGAAGATTTACAAAGGCAAGTGCATATGTTAGAAATTTACTGTGCTGCAAAAGGATGGACATTTTCGGTAGTCAAAGATCTCGGTTCTGGAATGAATTACAATAAACGCGGCCTAAAACAGTTGCTTGAACAGATCATGAATAGGCAAATTGGCAGATTAGTTCTTACGCACAAAGATCGCCTTTTACGGTTTGGGGCAGAACTTGTTTTCTCTCTTTGCGCAGTGAAAAACGTCGAAGTCGTGATCATTAATCAAGGCGATGAACCCTCCTTTGAGGAAGAACTTGCCAAAGACGTTCTAGAAATCATCACCGTCTTTTCCGCAAGACTTTACGGTTCCAGAAGTCACAAAAATAAACAGCTCATGACAAATCTGCAAAATGCGGTAGCAAGTGTCTAAAGAGAATCTAGTCCTCAAGTTGAGAGTGGATGCAGATCCTCAAACAATGAGAGAACTCGATGGGCAATCCCGAATCTGCAACTGGCTTTATAATCACCTGGTGGAAAAAAGCCTTCAGCTCCGCCAAGAATTTATCCAGTCAGGCAACAAGCAAGCCTCAAAGACACTCTACACAAAAAGAGGGCTTCGCAATACACTTCCACAACTTAAAAAAGAGCATCCCTTTCTAAAAGTCGTGCATTCTTCTCCGTTAAAAAACACCGCCTTAAGACTTAGCGAAGCCATCCAGGTTCATCAAAAATCAAAAAAAGGAAAACGCAAGGGAAAACAGATGAATTGGCCCAAATTTCGAGCCTGGAAACAAGATTGGTTTTCTCTTTTCTACGACGAGCCAGAAAAAGGCTTCAAGATTCAAGAGAAAACCCTTATTATGTCTCTTGGCACGGGCCAAGATGGCAAACACCGCTCACTCACGCTGGAGTTGCCAGAAGCTCATCTCCTCAAAGAGAAGACTCCCCGGAATTTACGCATCGTTTCAGAGCTAGGAAACTACTACGCTATTTTCACCATTCAAAAAGACCTTCCCCTCCGAAAACCCATTTCTAAAATCCTCGCACTCGACCCCAATCATAAAAATCTCGCCTATGGCGTTGACACAAAGGGAACCGCCATTGAAATCGCAGCTCCCCAATGGCTCAAAATTTATGACAACCGCCTAGACGCACTAAAAAGCAAAAGAGATCGCTGTAATAAAAAATCTAAAAAACACCCTGTTTTGGATACGCAAGGAAACCCCACAGGGAAAGAATTCCATAGTCCCTCTAAACAATGGAAAAAATACGATCACACCCTTAAAAGAGCTCTGCATAAACGACGAGAACAGACCAAGACGTTTATGTTTACAAGCGCTCACCGCCTCTTCCGAGACTATGACTGCATTGGTATCGGAGACTATACCCCTAATGGCGAAGGGATCACTAAACCAATGCGACGAGCTATGAACAACCGATCTCTAATCGGTCGTTGGAAAAAAACCCTTTCTTGGGTCGCTCGTAAATCAGGAAAAACATTTCTTGAATTTGATGAAAGGGGAACAACCCGAACCTGTAGTCATTGCCTTCGAGTAGAAGAACAAGGAATCCATGTCTCTTTGAGGATGTGGCAATGCCCGCAGTGTCAGACCGTCCACATTCGCGACGAAAACGCCGCAATCAACGGTCTGAGGAAGATCTTGCGAGATCTTCCTCAAAAACATGAGGGAGAGTATCCCTCAATAGTGTCTGGCTCAGACCTCGGTTTTATCCAAAATCGATGGGCTTGGTGTGTTTTGCCTAATGGTGTACATGTTACACCGTGGGGGCAAACCTGTGGAGGAATCCACAACACTAGGAAATTAAACCGAGGGCATGATAGCCCTCGATCAAAAATTGATAATTTGATCATGCATGATCATGTTTAATCAAGTTTTGAAGAGCGGCGGTTCCGATGTCTGATTGGACTGTATTTCGGCTAGCGGAAGAATCAATCAACCGATTGATATTAAAGACTTAAAAAGTCCTAACAAGGATATGAATCCCTTTTTTTATTAAGTTGCTTGAATCCCCCACATAAATGGAAACTGAGTAGCGCGATACTCTCTAAGCTCAAAAATTTTATTGTTCTTGATTTTTGCAAGAGAGACTCCTTCGAAAGTCTCTTGTTTTTTTTTGCCTTTGTAAACAAAAACCCATTCAAACACAACCAGATCCCCACAAACATGAAAAGAAGTAATCTT
>DATECD010000051.1:0-2537 GCA_035287065.1 Chlamydiales bacterium
AAGCAAACTGATTCTCGAAAGTCTTCCCTCAAAACATGTGATCTTACAACAAGAAGGCCTTACGATCAGCGCCCCACGCATTGAGATCGGAGACAAAATCGAGGCCAAAGGCAATGTTCAAATCCTACGTGAGGAGTCTCCTAAATGACCACCCCTCTACTCGAAGTAAAACATCTTGCAAAACGGTTCGGTAGCAAATGGGTTGTCAAAGACCTCTCTTTTTCCTTGCAAAAAGGGGAAGTTGTCGGTCTTCTTGGGCCCAATGGCGCTGGGAAGACAACTGCTTTCTACATGACAATCGGCCTCATCCACCCCGACAAAGGAGAAGTGTACTTCCAAGGAAAACGGATCACAGACCTCCCTGTCGATCAAAAAGCAAAACTCGGGTTTGGATATCTTGCTCAAGATCCTTCTATCTTTCGCTCTCTTACAGTTGAGGACAATATCCTTTGCATTTTAGAAACTCTTCCTCTTAAGAAAAAAGAGCGAAAAGTTAAGTTAGATCAACTTCTCAATGAACTCCATCTCACCCCGCTTCGCAAAGAAAAAGCAGCTTCTCTTTCCGGCGGTGAAAGGAGACGGTTGGAAATCACCCGCGCTTTAGTCACAGAACCTTCTCTTCTCCTTCTCGATGAACCCTTTGCTAACATCGATCCCCTCGCAATTGCAGATCTTAAACTCCTCATCGCTCACTTAAAGCAAAAAGGGATCGCAATCCTCATCACAGACCACAACGCGAGGGAGATCTTCTCTATCGTCGACCGCAGTTATCTCGTCCGCGAAGGCTCTGTCCTCTTAAGCGGTACAGTCGATGAACTCCTTTCCAATCAAGAGGCGCGCCGTACCTATTTCGGCGAAGACTTCAAACTATAAAGTACCGCTTGTAGGACGATTTCAAAAGGTAAAGAATCGAGGCAATCGCTTTTTTTACTACCTCCACACCCATCGAGATAGCAAGGACGGCAACTAAATGGGGATGCAAGAATACGGGCATGGGGATTGCGCCAGGGGCCCCAAGTGATCTCCGACGTAGGACCAAAAAGGGCAATCACTGGTTTTTTAAAAGCGCTTGCAAGATGCAAAGGAAGAGAATCCACGCAGACCAAAAGCTTCGATGCTTCAATACATGCACCTAATTCTTTTAACGTGACCATTCCCGCAAGATTTAAGACATCCAATCCTTGGCAGATCTCTTCTGCCATCGCTTTTTCTACAGGATCTGTTCCCGCTGTCAATACAACGCGCTCTCCCTGCTTGACAAGCGTCTCCACTAAGCGACGCATCTTCTCAACCGGCCAACATTTGAAACGCCATCGCGAGGTGGGGTGGATCAAAACAAAAGGACTTTTTCCTATATCCGTTTGCACTTTGAGTCGATCCCTTTCGGAAAGAGAAAAAATAAGATCGCATTCTTCAGGCTTCGGAAAAATCCCAATTCGCCGCAAAAGATCGAGATTGCGCTCCACCGTATGCCTGGCGGAATGGGGAGATTTCACAAGATGGGTCAATTGTTTTTTTTGCCACTTCCCCTTGGGAGGAAACCCCACCTTAGTCTTTGCTCGAGAAACCATTGCAGCAATGACCCCCCGATCCCCTTCCGTGAGATTGAGCACAAGGTCATATTGATTTTTCCGAATCTCCCAAAGAAGGGCCGTCTCTTTTTTCAAGCGGGTCCACAATCCCCCTTCCTTCCAACTTCGGTCGTAACCGATCAAGCGATGGATGTCGGGGTGCCCTTCCAGCATGGGAAATGCCTCTCGATACAAGTACGCATCGATCTCAGCTTCCGGGAAAGCCCTCCGCAAAGTATGAAATAAAGGGGTTGTCAACAATACGTCGCCGAGATGGCGCAATTTGATGACTAAAATTTTTTTTACACCCTTCAAGTCGGGATAATCGCCATAGGCTTTGCTCATAGGAAAGAAGAATTTTAACGTTTTTTTTCCTTTTTTGATAGATCCTTTATTTCTCTATCAGCTACAATTGCGCATCAAAACACTTTGGAGTAATGATCTCATGGCCTCTACCAACACCCAGATAAAGGAACAAACCCTTTCCATCATTAAACCCGATGCAGTTGCTCAGAATATGATTGGGAATATCATCGAGTACTTCGAAAGGGAAGGCTTGAGCGTCGTTGCTGCAAAGATGAAGAGCCTCTCTCTCGATGAAGCGAAAACGTTTTATGCAGTTCACAAAGAGCGCCCCTTCTTCCAAGAGCTTGTCGATTTCATCACTTCAGGCCCTGTCTTCGTGATGGTCCTGCAAGGAGACAATGCGATCATGCGCAACCGCGAAATCATGGGGGCAACTGATCCTACACAAGCAGCTCCCGGCACAATCCGAGCCGACTTTGCAACAAGCATCGAACGGAATGCCGTTCACGGTTCTGATAGCGCAAAAACAGCCAAATCTGAAATCGAGTTCTTCTTTAAGACAACTGAGATTTTCCCTCGCGTTGACTAACAAACGGTTGGTTATTAATACCAATCCCAACAAATAACTTCACATTTGAGCAGCGTGAAAGCTGCCAAAAA
>DATECD010000052.1:0-5117 GCA_035287065.1 Chlamydiales bacterium
TAGATCGGGAAGTCATCGCCAAGAGAGATATCTACGCACTTATTGCCGCACACTTTGTCGCCGCTTCGGTAGCCGATTGTATAGGAGACTTGTCTTGGATCTGCGATGAGTGGCTGGAAAATCTCGGTCATCTGAGGGAACCAGATGCCGCTGATTTTCGGCCGGTCCACATATTTCTTTCTCAGCTCTACATCTTCCGGAGGGACGCCATTGAGAACGTGCACCTCTTCAACGCCAGGAACATCTCTCACAAAGGCGACAATGCTGTTTGCAATGAGCTCGTTCGCAGGGAGATTCGCGAGCCACACTTTGTGATTTTTCACGAGCACCACAACGCGGTATTCGGAAAAGTGCATGTCGACGAGAGCTTGGATATATCCCTCAAAGTAGGGATCGGTCGCAGTTTGCACTTCGAGCGGGATGCTATCGCTTCTTGTCAAAACGACTGCAACCTCTTCTTCCGCTTTCGCTCCACAAGAAAGCAACAAAAACAGAGCAAGCGCTCCGCTTTGAAGTGTGCGCATATCTAGAGAACCTTTTCTTTATACCGCTCGTGATTCAAGAATCGGTTCTGGCTGCCCGACGCAGCCAGAGCCGATTCTTGAATCACTCCCGGTATAGCTCTCTATATACATACCAAATCTTTATCTAAAAAGGATTTATTTGAACTGCGCCCTTCGGAGCGATTTTCTTCGCCAACTTCTCTTGCTTTCCCTGGAGCATTCTCAATCCGCTATACAAGCAAAGAGCGCCGCCCATTAAAAGCACCTGCACGGAACCAATACCTACTGCCAGAAAGCCGCCAAGCGGCGGAGCAACTGCCCCTCTCAGACCGGCCAACACCACATTGACCCCGGAATACCTCGAGCTCTCCTCTTTTCCGGCAAAAATCGGCCCGGACATGTTCCACACCAAGTGGCTGCCCCCTTGGCCAACTCCGTACCAAAAGTAAGCGACATAGAGCCAAAAAGCGCCCCAAACCGACAAACACAAAATCAAGGGAAACAGCGCAAATGTCAAAAAGACCGCACTCGACACCTTCAAAATACTCTCCCGCTCCATCCATCTGCCCCAAAAACCTGACGAAAACGCAAATCCAAGTCCCTTGGCAATCGAAACAGCCGCAGCCATCTCCAGATAACTGATCCCCAAACTGTCCACGGCAAAAAGCGGAAGCGCCGGCTGAATCAACATCACCCCAAACCCGCAGATCATAAAGCCCCACTGGAACTTGGCAAAATCGGGCCTTTTCCGAATCAACTGCCAGCTATCTCTCCAAGGCCGAACGAGTTTTTCCCTCAATCCGATTTCCTCTTCTCCCCCATCCCCCTCATCGACTTCAATCCTCGACTGGATCATAAGAGACAAAAAGCCCAAAATCGCCGCTCCACATAACAATCCTCGCCAAACAGTCGGGTCTTGATCCAACAAAGCCCCCATCCCCAAAGACAGCGCAACCCCTTCTACATATCCTAACCCCGCGCTCACCGAAAAGGCCCGCTCCCTCCCTTTCCCTATATTTTTTCTCAAAATCTCGAGCCAAGCCGGCTGACCCGCTCTATAAAAGAACATATAATTGACCGCAGATGCGATCACATACCAGCTCGAGTCGATCCAAGGACAAAGCAAAAAGGGAGCGCGCATAAAAAAGCCGGCCCACAAAACATTGGGTTTCAGCTTCTTCCTTCCCCCCAACCCCGAGCTCCAATAGAAAGACAAGATCGTAATAACAGGCTTCAGCATCGTCATGAGGGCGATCTGAAAGGGGCTAGCGCCTAAATCTTTATACAGAATAAACGCGAGGAAGCCATACAAGGTAAATAACGGCTCGTTTAAGAGATTGGTCCACAGGAGGGCTCTGCCCGTCTGGGAGTGTCTTCGAGTTGCAATCGATTGGCTCATGCGGTCATCGATAATACCCTGCCGCCCCCATTTTTGGGAACTACCAACAAAACCATCACCCTCAACTACTTACAACCAAATCCTTGCTTAATCAACCCAAATTGCGCTAAACTCGACCGCTTGGGGCAATAGCTCAGTGGTTAGAGCAGCGGACTCATAACCCGTCGGTCCCTGGTTCAAGTCCAGGTTGCCCCATTTCTCACTTTGCACTATAATTATCACTATAAGTCTCTTTAATCAAATTATCTTTAATAAGTCTTCGTTTCCGAGGAAAGAATGTCAAAAATAAAGCCTGTCCCGTTTTACTACATAAGACACGGCCAAACAGATTGGAATTTAGAAAATAGGGTCATGGGTCGACGAGATATTCCGCTAAACGAAAAAGGAATCAACCAGGCTCTTTCAGCAAGAAATCACCTTTTAGGATGCGGTATAAAAACCATATGCCATAGTCCCCTGCTCAGGGCTCGTATGACTGCTGAAATTTTTAACGAAGTTCTGCAATGCGAACTCGTTTCCATCGATGATCTACAGGAGTTTGACTTGGGTAGCTCTTCGGGTCAGATCATAGGCCCATGGATTGATGAATGGCGCTTAGGGGAAAAACTTTCTGGAGGCGAAACCTATGATGCATTTAAAGAAAGATGCATTAACGGCATTAATCAATCTCCAAGGCTTTCCTTCTGTTCCATGTTTGCTCCTATTGTTATAGCACGAGTTTAGTTGTAAACGATCGAATTCTATTGCAAACTGTTGGAACGAAAAATGGCGTCAGTGGAAAAATTTAGAGAATCTTGCTGTTCTATGAACATCGAAAAGACACAAACGTCTGATTTATAGCAACTTTAGATTTCAACTGTTCATTATATATTGAACAGTTTCAAATAGTGAACAGTCAGCAGCTGTTGGAAGAAGCCATTGCAACAGACGCATCAGCTTGATCTAACAGAGCCACAATCGTCTTCTCAGACACAGGCTTGTAATCCCAAACTTCGACAGAAAGATTAAGTTGGCGGTCAATAAGCTTATTGGGGCGTTTTTCATGTACATGGCCGTGAAGCTGAAAATGAGGAGGCGCTGGATAACTGGGGATATGAACGAGTTCAACCTGATGACGGCCAATCTTAATGAAAGCAGACTCTAGGACGATGGAGAATCCAATTTTATGCATTTTTGCAGGGGTGCCATCATGATTTCCTCGAATGCAAATCTTTTGGCCATGCAGTTGTGAACAAAGGTCGGAAAGAAAATCGGATGTATCCAATCCGAAATCGCCCAAGAAAAAGACCGTATCCTGCGGCTCAACAAGAGCATTCCAATTCGCCATAAGTTTCTCATTCATTTCTCTAACGGATTGAAAAGGGCGTCCAGTATAGCCGATGATATTGGCATGGGAGAAGTGAGTATCGGATATGAACCATCTATTCATTTCTAGCTCCAGTAATCATGAATTGATGCCTGCAATTTGGGCCCCACTTTCGGGCAAAATTGGGAGAAAAAAATCCCTAATTTCGAATATCACTTTTTCAAGGGGCACCGGATCATGTCCAATCCCTTTAAGAAAAGCGTCCCACCTCTCCAATGTTTTTGGCATATTATAGAAAGCCTCAGAAAATGCCTTTGGGATTTCCCGCACAACAGTTTTCCTATTTTGAAAGACCTCCCTAATCACAGGAGCTATCTTCTCTGGTTTGATCTGAAACTGACTGACAATGGTCCATATGTCATAAAAATCCTTCATCCTGCTATTTGCAAGGCCAAGTTTGACCATTGCATCTAATTTTTCGGCAATCATTGTCTCCGGTGTATATCCCTGAAGCTCAGGAGAAGGAAAATCTAATAATGCAGGGTAATCCACATTGGCTGGCTTAGGGAAAATCTTGTCGCTGAACCCAATATCGATTCTCAATGGCAGCTTAGCAGTATGCAGATGTGCTGAAAAACGGGCTGACAGGCCAGTGTATTCTGTTTCAATTTGGGATTCGGCAAGAATGAGGTCTGTAGAATTGAATTCGATACCGTCTTGTAGAACAGGATGAGAGCAGATTTCTTTGAGAATTCGTGAAATATTTTCAATTGAGTTGCTAGCTTTTGCAAGCAGGTCTATATCAACAGTTGCACGGTGTGTCGTAGGATCCCAAACCATTAACATTAAACCTCCTTTCAGAAAGAAGGACCTTTTATGCTGGGAAACACTCAAGCGGTATAAAAATCTCTCCATCGCATAATATCTAAGAACTTCCTGCGTGGGGCGATTTTTTGCTAAAGCAATGTTTTTTAATCTGCTGTAAACAGACTCAGGTAGATTTTTCTTTTCAATCTTCATGGCTACTGACTCACAATTGTTTCAATAATGGGTTGAAGAATTTTTTCAACACGACATATTTTTGCATAATCGTAAAGCTTATCAAGGTCTGTTCGACCTTTTCTCCAATACTCTTTCAATGCTTCTAGAACAACATCCATTCCGATTTTTTGCCGAAATTTTAGGCAGTCGGCTAAAGTTTTTTCGATGCTATAAATTTTAACAGGAAATCCATTGACTGAGATTGTTTCAATACCCGCCTCATAAGCGCCCTTAGAATACCAAAAACAGCGTAAGGGAGGATAGCCGGCTTGAGGTAGTCTTGAAGTTCTAGGTAGGGCTATATAAACAAAATGAGGAATTTGAGTTGTTAGTTCATAGTAGGATAGTGCGGAGATTAGGCAGATAACCCCTTGAGGAATTCTTTTTGTAGCCAAGACCAAATCGGGTTCTGAAAAATCTGGCATAGAAGCCAGTCGAAAAACACCTCGGCCTAATGATTCAAGAATTCCTGCATCGCGAAGCCTGTACAAATAGGTAGGGTGTATCCCTAATTTTATAGCTTCAGCGGTACGTAGGATACCGTTATGTTGCCGAAAAACCTCTATGGGATCAACTTTTTTTGACTTCATATGATAGAAATGTTTGCACTTATTTGATTCTGTATGCATTATTATCATTTAAGAAATTAGTAGTCAACCTATACCTTAACATTCTTAGGATAAGAGACATCTTTCTGTCGAAAAAGGACTTATCTGGTATTTGTTCAGGGGTATAGCAGGGCCTGCTAAAAACGGTGGGTGCAGGTGAGCCTACCTTCCAGGCGCTCAGAGCTGCCACCAAGTAGTCCAGGCACTCTTTCCCCTGCCGCTTCAGAGTTGTAACAACGCTGTTGATCCTCTCAATAAAT
>DATECD010000053.1:0-7512 GCA_035287065.1 Chlamydiales bacterium
GCCCCTCTTTTAATTTCGCAACTTGCCGAATCGTCGGTTCATAGGTGTGAGGATTTGTGCCTGGAGGGGCAATTGTGAGCACATGCAGAGCGTCGCCCCCAATTTGCTCCACCAAAAACTGATAAGGGGCAATTGTGACTAAGACGCAAGGTTTCGTCGTTTTTTTCTTTGCAGGGAGGTGAGCCGTGCAGCATCCGCCCAACCCCGCTAAAAAAATCACTATAAGTAGAATCTTCCTCATGAATATGAGGAGAGTATCCCATCTCTTAGTAGTCTACGTCAAGCAAGAAGCTTTAAAAGCGGCATATGCTGTTTCGATGGTTGCCCACGCAGCTTTGAGAGTCTTCTCAACTGCCGGGTTTCTAGAGAAATAGGGAAATCTTTCTACAATCATATCCCCATATAGACCTTCGTCTCTCCATATCAAATCTGCTCTAAACATCAGATCGTTAAGGTATTTTTCATTGATCAAAATGTTGTGATCTTCTGCTGTAAATGTATCGATTGCGGCAGATAAGGCGAAAAGGAGCGCTTCCGCATGTGGATAGGGTTTTTTATTTTTCATTGCCCATGTGATGCATTCTAAACGATGAGAGACCAACTCCCTTGTCTTACTTTGAGTTGGTTGGTAGGAGAGGTCTGGATTTTTTTCTAATATTCGCAATAGTGTTGGGATCACGTGAAAGTATAGATCGTGGAGTACTTCTTCACCGGCGGATAATAAAAAATCGCAACGAAGATAAGACTCAATGAAAGAGCGGTCGTCACTAAGTCCTGCGACTACATTGATCGTAAGAGGAGGTAATTCTGGATGCGTTTGCCTTAGCTCTTGATAGTTGTGCATAAGAAGGTCCCGATCTGGAGCGATCAATGTGATGGTGTTGTCTTCTCCAATGGATACTTCAAATCCAAGTGTACGTAATTGCTCTCTTTGTTCATCAGAAAGATTTATTGTATTGTAAGATTCTAATGCATGAGATTGTAGCTCTTTTACAAGGTCTTGTTCTTCTTCACGATCGGTTGAGACATATGATGCGAGTGAATCATTGGATCCCATAGAAGGGAATACTTTTTGAAATTGCGATTCAATGACAGATTCCCCATTAGGATGAAGTTTCAAGGCTTGTTCAGCTGAGGGCGGGATCGCTGGTTTGTGCATGGCTATGTGTCCATAACAATTGCCTGTGTTTTCTACCATGGTGTTAAAGGCGGTGTCAATGCGTCCGAAAGCATTTTCTGAATCGCTATTCTGGTAAGGGTTCATATAGGGATTAAGTACATAGCAACATCGGTTCCCGAGCAATTTTGAGCCTTCATATACGGGTATTTCGCGTTGCAATGCCCATAATTGTTCTTGTTGTTCTACTGCATATGATGTATTCATAAACTCACTTATTTTTTGTTTAATTATTTTTAAAGAATGCCCACATCTATTTTGAGTCTTTCCCATTCTTTTTTGAGGAGGGCTACTGTTTTTCTTGGGTCTTCTGCTAGATCTGGAAATCTCTCAGCGCTTAAAGTTCTGAACGGACCTTTTCTTGACCATATCTGTCTTTCGTCAAACATTAACTCATCAAAAGATTCCTCTACTCTTGAGTCATTTGTTACAGAGGTTGTGAATACATCAATTGCTGCTGATAGAGAAAAAAGGAGCGCATCGGCGTGTGGGTAGAGTTTTTTATTTTTCGTTGCATAGCGGATGAGTCCTAAACGTGTGGAGACAACGGTTCTCATGGCAGTCAGTGTGGCGTTGTAACTATTTCCAGAGTCTGGGTCTTGTGTTAAAATTCTTATTAGAGTGGGGAGGATATGCACAGCGTAATCGTGAAGATCTTTTTCTTCGCATTCGTTAGAGCCCAAGGCATCATGAGTAAGAGAGGATGTGATGAAAGAGAGGTCGTCTAGAAATCCTGTGGTTGGGTTAATGTCAAAATGCTTAAAGGCTTCGTGATCAGGAAAAAGCGTTTTGATATTGTGCAAGAGAAGGTCGCGGTTGGGGATAGTAAATTCGATGGTGTTGTCATGAAGAATAGATGTTTGAAAGCCTAGATTTTGGATGTCTCTTTGGGCTTTTTCATGGGTTTTGAAAGTATCTAGAAATGATTGTTGATGGAATGTGTTTAGAAAAGAACATTTTAAGGTTTCTATAGCTTGTCGAAGGCTTTCTTGGTTTAAATTAGGTCTCGGTTTTATGTGTTGAGGGTCGAATTGCGTAGCAAAGAAAGAAGAGATGGTTTTTTCGGCTTCAGAGTTAAGGCTAAGAATGGCACCAGGGGGGGGTAAGATTGAGGGAATTGATTTTGTTATGTATGTATAGCCGCGAGAAGTTTTCTCCATAAATCGATGATAGCGGACGCTAGTGTCTTCCTCTTCCCCATCTATCAATAGATAGGGATTCATGTCGGGGTTGAGCACGAAGTGATGAAGCTTTCCGGTGGGGATTCCACTTGCATCGCAAACCGTTTCGATGCTTTTTAAGCACCACATTTCCTCCGAAGAGCTGGTTGAAAGTAATGGATTCATATAATTAATATTATTTATTATTAATATAGTATATTACTTTTGTTTTTAAATGTAAACTAAATAGTTAATTATATCGAATACAATATTTCTTTTAATAACAATCTTTCTACAAACGACGCAACGTGTTAAATGTTAATTTGTTGCGTTATTCAACGAGAAAAAATAGGGTTGTTGGGACAAACCCCAATTTCGAGGGGGTCTATCAATTTTTGTAGAAAGAAAAGTCTTATTTTCGGTATGGTTTCAGCGGTTGCTGCTTTTTTGGAGAGGTGTCCGAGCGGCTTAAGGAGCACGCTTGGAAAGCGTGTATACGTGAAAGCGTATCGTGGGTTCGAATCCCACTCTCTCCGTTTCTTTGGGGAATCACGAGCGGTATAGATGCGGTGTCCTTTTTGTAGTCATCAGGAATTGAAAGTGACAGATTCGCGCGATGTGGTGGAGGGGAATGCGATCCGCCGAAGGCGAGAGTGCTGTCTCTGTTTGAAGCGTTTTACGACTTTTGAAACTGTTGATTTGAGTCTACAGGTGAAAAAGCGCGATGGGACGTATGAGGATTTTAAGCAGGAAAAACTTATCCAGGGGATGGATGCTGCTTGTCGCCACACTCGCGTAAGTCGCGACCAAGTGAGGAGTCTGGGGGATGCCATTCAAGCTGACTTGATGGCGCGCGGGGTAAGGGAAATTGAGAGTCGCGCTCTTGGGGAAATTGTGATGCGCCACCTGCAAAAAATAGATGTTGTAGCCTATATTCGCTTCGCCTGTGTATATAAACGTTTTACCGACATTCGGGAACTTGTAGAGGCGATTCAGTCAATTAATGCCTCTAAAGAAAAATGAGGAGAAATATGCCACTGAAAGCAAGTGAGATTGCAGAATTTAAACGTAGGTTGCTTGAGATGAGGTCTCAAATCGTAGCCACTGTAGAAGTTACAAAAAAAGAGGTCACAGCTCCTGATGAATCGAAGGGGTACTCTCAACATTCTGCAGATGAGGGGACCGATGACTTTGTCAAGCAGATCAATCTCGAAGTGACCAATCAAGAGTTTGGGCTTCTTCGTCAGATCGATCGAGCTTTAGAAAAAATTGAGGATGGAACGTATGGGATTTGCGACTTAACTGGAGAAGAGATCCCTTTGAAGCGGTTAGAGGCAGTTCCTTATGCAGTCATGACGGTGAAGGCGCAAGAGAAGTTAGAAAAAGGACTTTTGTGAAGATCTGGCAAGGGGTGAGCTTTTTTTTTCTTTTTCTTCTCGATTTTGCCTCGAAGCTCGCTCTTCTTGCCTATTTACCTTCTTCTGGCGTTTCTTTTTTCCAAAGCGCGCCTTTTTCTTTTTCTTTGAATCTTGTCTTTAATACGGGGGCTGCTTGGGGACTTTTTCCAGGTCACCCCGAGCTCCTTTTTTCTTTGAGGATTGGGATTGTCTTAGGAGTTCTTCTCTATCTTTTTTATAAGAAAAAAGAGAGATTTCCCCTTTCCCTTCTTGTGACAGGAGCAATTGGCAATATCTTTGACTATGTCCTTTATGGACACGTTGTCGATTTCCTCCATTTTCAGTTTTGGGGACACTCTTTTCCCATTTTCAATTTCGCAGATTGCTACATCACGATTGCCTTCTTTTGGCTTTTTTGTTTTGGAGAAAAAAGAGGTTCATCCGCGACAAATCAGCATCTGGCTTGTTTTAAGCAAACCACAGAGAGAAGAGATTAAGTACGCATGCTTGCTGTTTCTCACCCTGAAAAAGAGGGGGTGTTTCAAGGTTCAAAGTGGCTTAAATTTCAACTTCTTTGCGATGTTGAAGAGCTCTCTTTATTATTCAATCAACTTGCAACGAGCTCCTTATTTCTTTTGACGGGGGTCAATGATGGGAAACCGATTCCGCAAGCATTTTTTTTAGAAAAATGGGGGAAGTGGATCGATGGATTAAAAAGAGGAGAAATCCCCTCGACAGAGGAACTTCGGACCCTTTTTGCTTCAGTGTTGACAGATGATCTCAATGCTTTATGGCTTCAAGAAGTGCCCAATGGGTATCTTCTAAAATTAAGAAAACCTGTGGTACATTTGCAGGCTCACTTTTTTACCTATTCTTCAGTGGATCGGATCTTTCGCCCGATGTCGATGGGACAAGGGAGTATTTTTTGGGGCATCCAATTCTCCTGGCCGCAAATCTACCAAGATCCAAAGAGCATGCAGTTTTGTGAAACAGGAAGAGAGTTCATTTTTGAAGTTGTGCGCAATTGGGTAAGGGAAGTAAGTCGGCCGGTCCCTTTTCTTGTTGACGGGGAAAAAATCTTCTCTTCGATTCGGCTTGGAAAACAGTGTTTTTCCTGGATTGCGCGCCATCCGCAGCTCACCTCCTTTGGAGTAGAGGAAAGATGTTAAAGAAATCTACCCTTTGTCTTTTGCAAGAAATGGAAGTTTTCCCTTTTCTTCAAGAGTTGAAAAAAGAGGGAATTGAGATTGGCGTAACTCCAAATTTTGGCTCTATTGAGATTGCGCTTCGAGGAGAAAAAGCGGATGAAATGACGATTGCATTGCAAAAGCGATTTCCCACTTTTTTCTTGGGAGAGAAAAAGATTGAAGAGGCTGTTCACGAGGCGCTGAACGAAAAAAAAGCAAAGCTTGCCTTTGCAGAATCGTGCACCGGTGGCGCGATGGCGGCAAAGATTGTGAGCGTTCCTGGGGCTTCCCTTTTTTTTCAAGGCTCTATTGTCGCCTATGCAAACTCATGGAAAGAGCGCTTTTTGCACGTAAGGCGCGATACGCTAGATAAAGAGGGGGCGGTGAGTAAAAAGGTAGCAATTGAGATGATTGAGGGGCTTTTTGGAGAGAGCGACATTGATTATGCAGTTGCTGTTTCTGGGCTTTTGGGTGAAGAGCGAGCTATGGTATACTTTGCGATCGGTAAAAAGGGAGAGGGGATCGACGTGGGAAAGCTCAAAGCGCCATCTGATCGGAAAGAGGGGATTGAATTTACAGTTCAAACGGCGTTAGGTGCTCTATGGAGAAGAGTTGTGCACAATGCATGGACATTTTCATGAAAAAAGATTACCAGCTTCTCGATAGTGGAGAGCTCCAAAAATGGGAGCGTTTTGGCCCTTTTATTTTGCAGCGTCCCTGTCCGCAAGCAATTTGGAAAAGGACTTTAAAAATGGGAGCCGATGCCATTTTTTCCCGAGAAGAGGGGAGAGGGTGGACATTTGCAAAACCGCTTCCGAAAGCGTGGGAAGTAGAGATAGATGGCGTTCATTTAAAAGCGGGACTTACCGATTTTGGACATGTGGGAATTTTCCCCGAACACACCTCTCAGTGGGAATGGCTAAAAGAACATGTTTTGCCAAAAAGCACATTTTTGAATCTTTTTGCCTATTCTGGCGCATTGAGTGTGATGCTTGCTAAGCGCGATGTGAAGGTGTGTCATCTCGATGCATCGAAGGGGATGGTTGATTGGGCAAAAGAAAATGCGCGTATGAATGGGGTGGAGAGTGTGCGGTGGATTGTCGACGATGCGATCAAATTTTTAAAACGGGAGATCAAACGAGGCAATACATATGAAGGCATTGCACTTGACCCTCCCACATTTGGGCGAGGGAGTAAGGGAGAAGTATTTAAAATTGAGCAAGACCTATCTGAATTAGTTGAGCTTTGCCTTGCGCTACAGCCTAAAACGTTCCTTTTGACGTGTCATACGCCGGGGTTCACGCCGACAGTGCTCTCCCATTTCTTGCATCAGATTGTTCCATCCCGTATGAAGGTAGAAACAGAAGAGCTTCTTTTGGAATCGAAAGGCGCGCTCTCCATCCCTTCGGGCAGTGTAGCAAAGGCTTATTTGTGAAAATTACAAGTCTACAAAATCCTAAGATCAAAGAGGCGGTGAAACTTCGTGAGAGAAGGCATCGCGATGAGAGCGATCTTTTCCTCATTGAAGGGTTTCGGGAGTTAAAGCGGGCAGTTGATGCGAATTGGAAGTTAGAGGCGCTTTTTTATAGCCCTGAATGGTTTTTGGGAAATCAGGAGATGCCGCTCATGATGCGCATCGATGCGCCGCATCACGAATGTACAAAAGAGGTATTTCAGAAACTTTCCTATCGCGATCGACCCGATGGATTATTAGCCATTGGGCAGCAACGCCATCGCAAGTTGCAAGAGAGTACATTTTCTACAAAAGCGTTTCTTTTGATAGCAGAGAGCATTGAAAAGCCAGGGAATCTCGGTACCATTTTGCGCTCTTGCGATGCTGCAGGTGTTGAAGGGGTGATTCTTTGCGATCCGACGACAGATCTGTATAATCCGAATGTAGTTCGCTCAAGCGTTGGCACCCTTTTTTCTTTGCCTATTTTTGAGGCATCGACAACGGAAGCGTTCCCCTTTTTAAAAGAAAAAGGGATCCAGATTGTGGCTGCAACTCCAAAAGGGGATACGATCTATACACAAGAAGATTTTCAGGGCCCTATTGCAATTGCAATGGGGACAGAGCAGTATGGGCTTTCTCAATTTTGGATGGAGCACGCAGATAAACAAGTGCACATCCCGATGTTAGGGGTCTCCGATTCGCTTAACGTCTCATCAGCAACAACCCTCCTCCTTTATGAAGTGGTCAGACAACGTACTTTATCTCGATAATCACCTCTTGATTGCGGTGAAACCAGCAGGGCTTCTTACGCAGCCTGATGATACAGGTGCGTCTAGCTTTCAAGAGGAGTTGAAGCAATGGGTCAAAGAGCGCGAGCATAAACCGGGAAACGTTTTTCTCCATCCGATCCATCGCCTCGATCGTCAAACATCGGGTCTTGTCATTTTTGCAAAATCCAGCAAGGCGCTCAGCCGTTTAAATGAGAAGATGCGCGAAGGGACAATTGAAAGAGTTTATGGTGCAGAAGTTGAAGGTAGGCTTGATGCAGAAGAGGGAAGGCTAGATCACTATCTTGTGCATGATGATCATATTGCAAGACTTGCAAAAGAGGGGGATAAGGATGCCAAGAAGGCAAGGC
>DATECD010000054.1:0-4243 GCA_035287065.1 Chlamydiales bacterium
TGATCCAACCGCAAACTCTGTATCTAGAGAAATAAATTGTGATATTTTTGGGGCTAATCTATCCGATGCGATTCCTTATGCATGCCGCGGTAAACGGTTCGATCCAGAGACAGGGTTTATTTACTTTGGCAGGCGTTATTATGACCCGGTGCGCCATCGTTGGATATCACCCGATCCACTTGGTCCAATCGATCATGAAAACTTATATCAGTATGTTTACAATAACCCACTTCAATTTAGCGATCCTACCGGGTGCGGTTTTTGGGGTTATCTGGCAGGTATTGGCGAAATTGCAGCTGGCTGTGTCATCATTGCAGGTGGAGCTGCTCTTGAGCTGGCTACCGTCGGCGGTTTTACTATTGGATTAGGAGTCACTACGTCTGCAGGAGCTGCTCTCATTGGTCATGGTCTTGCACAAACAACCCGTCATGCGCAAGATATCCAACCTCCTCAGTGGACAAATTCAGTTTTAAAAAACGATCCAGGATGTCCTCAATCTAGAGAAGTACAAGATAAACAATTCCAAGATGCGGTAAAAGAAATTGAAAAGCAGCTAGGAAAACATCTGTCAGATAAAGAAAGGCGCAAATTGCACGATCATATTTCGGGGCAAGATTATGGATATCATGAGATAATCGAAGAAGGATACTGGCTATTCAATGACTGACAGTAAAACCGCTATGCAAAAGCTTTTTCGGCAAATCGTGGGCATGAAACCCACAAGGGTGAAGCTCGGCTTCGGTAGTTTCGTAACGATGGATTTTGGGAAAGATATTCCTGAAGAAGTTAAGACAAAGCAGGGAACGCAAATTCGATACCATGGCGAATGGCATCTGTGGGTTTATCAATGTGCTTGGCAAGTCGATCAAAATGGGGCGATATTAGTCCATAGCGAAAGTCCAAAAGCCGAGATAGAATCTGTTCTCTTTAATCTAGCAAACAAAACCTTTACGTCATTTAACTTGTTGAATGATTTCTTCGATGTCGAGTTAAAGTTCGAAGACATGACATTTCGGCTTCTTCATACAAAAGAGGGCGAACAATGGATGTTGTTTACTCCCGAAAACAAAACTCTCGTCGCTGGTCCTGGCGCTCAATGGGATTATCGAGACTCCGGATAATTTCGCTCGTCTGTAAATTGCTGTTCAAAAGTGCATTTCATTTCTAAAAATGCCGGAAATTCAACGGAGTTGCCGATTTCTGAAGGTTGACTTTGATTGCTATTTCCAGAATCTTCTCGAACAAAGACTCATCGCTTGCGGATCTCTTTTTCCTGAAATTGAGTCGATGTACCGATGGAAAGGAAAGATCGAAGAGGGAAAAGAGATCAAAGCCGTCCTCAAAACCCAGGGTTGCCGCTTTGAAGCGATTTGCATGTATATTGTCGAAAATGGAAGCTACGAGATTCCCGAAATCGCACAGGTTGACGTAGTGAAGGGAAATCCGCTCTATCTCTCTTGGGCCCTGGAAGCAACTTTACCCTAAGTGAACTTTTTTCAAATTTTTACAGTGACTTTAATCTAGTAAAAATAAGAACCTGTATAGCCCAATTAAGTCTATGAGTTATGGATCCTGACCCAAAAGCCATTACCCAGTCCCTGACTTTGGAGAGCGACTTTTCTCTTTTGTCGGGAAAACACCAGGGCTGGCTTTATGCAGACCAGAAAAAAGATTTAGAAGAGATTTCTTTCTATCAAACCGTTTACGAAAAGCACAAGCGCCTCCAGTTTTTGCCCAGCGTCGAAAACCCCAGAATTCCAAAAGTTTTTCACTTCATTTGGCTGGGCCCTAAGAACTTTCCCAGATCTTCGGTCGAAAATGCCCGGAGCTGGGTAGCGAATAATCCCGATTGGACCTTCAAGTTTTGGACTGATAGGCCGAGAATCGCCCCTGTCTCAAACATGGAAGTGATCCAGATCGATCAATTTCCGTTTCAGTATCTAAAAGAGATGTACGACGCCTCTGACAACTGGGGCGAAATGTCCGATCTATTGCGCTATGAAATCCTTTTGCGCGAGGGGGGCGTCTACGTCGATCACGACATGGCGTGTCTTCGCCCCTATGATCAGCTTGTGTCCCATTATGACTTTTTTGCGGGGCTCTCCACCTCCCACCCCAGAGTTGATGGCTTTTCATTCACGGCGATCAATTGCCATTTCGCCTCTATGCCCAATCATCCGATCATTCGAGCCACAATCGATCAGACGATTCGCCTTCACGAAAAGGCGCTTTTGGCTTTTCCGATGAATCGGGAAAAACAGGTGATCAACAGCAGCTACGTCGCATTCACCCACGCCATATTAGAGAAGTTGGATCAGCTTGGAAATCGGGATATCGTCTTTCCCAACTGCTATTTTTTGGCGCTGGGAGATCTCCCTAATTTCTACGCAAGGCATACCTATGCGGGATTTTGGCGCGATCCGGGCGCTCATGAGACTCCCAAACAGGCAAAAGTAATTCAGGAGTTTAAGCAGATCGAATCTTCTCTTCTAACCCACAAGTGGGTCCAAATCGGTGCGATTTTCGTTTTAATTATCTTGATCTCATTGGCGATCAAAAAGAGACGTTCGTGAAAATTCTTATCCTTTTTCTAGTTTTTTCTCAGCTTTACGCAATTCATACTCCAGAGGATCAAGCGAGATTAAAGCAATTTGGGGCAATGGCTCAAAAAGAAATGGCCCCCTCTTCCGAGCCAAAGATTCCCCACACGATTCACCTATTTTGGATAGGTCCCAAACATTTCAGCAGAGAGCAAAAAAACCATATTCTCCGATGGGTTGATCAATATCCCAATTGGACGATCAAGCTATGGACCGATCGGAAAAGAAAGACTCCTCATCCAAAGATCTCGGTGGAGCTAGTCGATTTATCTCGATACTACTCCTCCAACTTACTAGAGATCGAAAACCTCCTCTCTTACGATATTTTATATAAAGAGGGAGGGGTTGCGGTTCATCCAGATGTAGCTGACCTAAAAGAACTTGAATACATCCACTCTCGATGCTCATTCTATGCCTTTTTAGCCCCGCCCGAAGAGATCGGCTATAGTTCATCGATCTTTGTAGGGCATCACATCATTGGAGCCGCAAAAAACCACTCCGTCCTAAAAAAGACCATTCAAAATGTGGAGCAAAAATGGAATCGGGTGCAGAGGCTCTTCCTTTTCCCCGATCAACAGACGGCTGAATATCGGCTGTTGTATCGCACTTGGGCGAGTTTAGATGAGGCGATTTTGCAGACTCACACTCCAGATACGGTGATTTTCCCCTCCGATCACCTCGATGCGCCAAAATCGGAATTATTCAAGGGGGGAATTCTTTTTGAGGATGAGGCTGAAAGATTGACTAGAAATTTAGAGAAAAAAATGGGTAAGATCCATCTTTTGCACACTGGGCTGCTCTTATCGATTCTTCTCTGTTTGGGGCTCTATGTATACCGTGCGCGGTTGAATTTTTAAATTTTGGGGGGATCGTGCGTTTTTTTCAAGTTGCTGTTTTTGGGTTAGTCTTATTTTGCTTTTGGGGGCTAAAGCTGCTTTTTTTGGATACGAAACCCGCTTTTCTTGTGGACTCTTACAATACCCACCAGCCCATTTTGCGCGAGATTGTGAATAAAACAAAGGGACCCATCATAGAATTCGGCTGCGGACACGGGAGCACAGACTTGCTTCACGAAATCTGCAAAAAAGAGGGCCGTTTGCTGGTCACTTTAGAGGACAATCTCGATTGGTTTACCCAATTTTCGAACAAATACGAAGGAGACGGCTACAATAAAGACAACTCGGGGTGGCATAAGTTTTTTTTCGTTCCAGGAAAAAACCAAAAGGATAACGAAAGCCCTGCGCACTGGACCAAATTTTTAGATGAGCTCGAACTTTTAAAAACCGTTACTTTCGACGTTTGCTTTATTGACCAGTCGCCCTGGCTTGCAAGATGGGAGACGCTCAAGCGAATGAAGACCTCTACCCGCTACGTCATCGTCCACGATTGCGATTACTTTCCCACAAACAAAATCTTTGGAAAAACGGTTGTGCCTATTGAGAATAAAAAGCCGGGAGTTTTTGACTTCAGCGATGTTTTTCGCTCTTTCAAGGTCTACTTCCCCCGACAGCCTTGGCCCGGGGATACAGGTCCTCCCACTTTGCTCGGCAGCGATTTTGAATCAGATTTGCCCGAAGTAAACTTTGGTAGGAATTGATTAGATGGGTCTTCTTTTTCGATCAGTTGCCTTTTTTCTTACCTTC
>DATECD010000055.1:0-2174 GCA_035287065.1 Chlamydiales bacterium
AAGTGGGAAGGGAGATAATTAAAGCAATGAGGGGGGTGCTCCCTGCAAGTTCTTTTTTGGAGAGGCACGTTTCTGCCATCTCTTTTAGCTCTTTTTTCCTGAAAACTTTCAGTTGTGTCTCTAAGCTCTCTTTCTCTTTTACGAAGGACTCTATTTTCTCAAGAAGAAGAGAGGGGGGTACTTTAAGAAGATCGGAGGCTTTACGCATGAGATCTTCCTCTTTTTGCACCAAATGCTCTGCTTCAATACCAGTCACTGCTTCAATTCTTCGGACGCCAGCTGCAATGCTGCTCTCTTTTGCGATCTTAAAGTAGCCAATTCTTCCAGTGGAAGTCGCGTGCGTTCCTCCGCAGAGCTCTTTTGAGCACTCTGCATCGACAACTCGTACCTTCGCCCCATATTTTTCCCCGAAGAATTGCTTAATATCGCTCCTTTTTTGCGCCTCTTCATAAGAAAGCTCATACGTTTTCACTTCTCGATTGGCTCTGATCTCTTGATTGACTTTTTCTTCAATGGTTCTTAGCTCTTCTAATGAGATGCTCTTATGGTGGTTGAAGTCGAAGCGAAGTCGTGTGGCATCAACGAGTGATCCCGCTTGGCGGATCTGAGGTCCTAATATCTGTTGGAGCGCCCAATGGAGAAGGTGCGTTGCTGTGTGATGGTTTTCTATCCCTTTTCTTCTCTCTTCATCGACATGCAGATCAACAGTTGCCCCTTTTCGGATCTCTCCTGAAGTGACTTTGCCGATATGAGCGACAACGCCTGGGAAAGGGGATTTGGTATCTGACACATCAAAGAAATTGCCCTGCGTTGAAATGCGGCCCGCATCGCCAACTTGCCCTCCCATCTCTGCATAGAAAGGGGTGCGATCTAAAAGGAGTATCCCTTCCATACCTATTGTCAAAAGATCGGTAAATTTCCCTTGATGGATGAGGCCGATGACTCTTCCTTTTCCCTCTATTTTTCCATACCCTTCAAAAACGCAAGGGGGGTGGACGGCGCAGAAATCGGTGAAGAAGTTTGGAGCAAAATGTTGCTCTTCTCCTTTATGAGCGCGTCTCGATTTCCCTTTGGCTTCTTCTTCTAAAGCCTCGTAACGGGCTAAGTCGACTTGAAGTCCTGCATCTTTTGCAATTAAGAGAATCTCTTCAAGAGGAAATCCATAGGTATCTTTTAGTTTAAAGGCCTCTTCGCCTCCAATTTTTTTGTTTGTCGTTGTCGCTTTTTCGACAACAGTTTGCAGGAGATTTCCGCCGCGAAGAAGCGTTTTAATGAAGGCTTCTTCTTCTAAAGTCACAAGCTCGCCAATCCTTCCTTCAGCTTCTTTTAGCTCGGGATAATCGTCACCCATCTCTTTGACAAGTCGGGGGAGAAGATTTGCGAGGAAGGGTCTTTGCAATCCGAGCATGCGCCCGTAGCGGACAGCTCTTCTTAGCACTTTGCGCAGCACATAGCCCCGATCTGTATTGCTCGGTTGGACCCCATCGGCAATGGCAAAACTTAGCATCCGGACGTGATCGGCAATGACGTGGAAAGGGGGGGAGTGTTTTGGATCTCCTGGGAGATAACGAACGCCGCTTAAATGTTCAACTTCTGCGATCAAAGATCTTAAGACATCTGTTTCAAAGACATTATCGACTCCCATTCTCAATGAGACAACGCGCTCTAAACCCGATCCCGTGTCGATCGATTGCCTAGGCAAAGGAGACATCTTCCCATTTGCCGTCCGATCAAACTGCATGAAGACGAGATTCCAAAACTCTAGGTACCTTTCGCCGAAGGGGTCCTCTTTGGGATTTGGGTACTCCCCATATTTAGAGCCTCGATCGTAAAGGAGCTCTGAGCAAGGACCGCAAGGACCTGTATCGCCCATTGTCCAAAAATTCTCTTTTTCTCCAAAGCGGACGATCCGTTTTTGAGGAATGTGTTTTTCCCAAAGGGCAAAAGCCTCATCATCATCTTGGTATACAGAGACCCAAATTTTTTCAGGATCAAAGCCAAACACGTGGGTGGAAACATCCCAAGCAAAGGCGATCGCCTCTTTTTTGAAATAATCGCCAAATGAGAAATTGCCGAGCATCTCAAAGAAGGTGAGATGGCGGGTTGTGTGGCCTACATTTTCAAGGTCATTGTGTTTGCCGCCGACACGAATACATTTTTGAGAAGTGACGGCT
>DATECD010000056.1:0-2832 GCA_035287065.1 Chlamydiales bacterium
GTCAAACTGCTCGATCCGAAAAGGGCCAATCTCTTTTTCTTCGGGAAGGACTTGCTGAAGCAGTGACTCCTTTTGCAAATTGGGAACAACTTCCACTCTAGACCCAAGCGCACGGATGATGTCAGGCGCGCTCTCTGCCATGCACCCTGTTACAGCGACCTTTGCTGTCGGATGCTCTTTTAACATTAAGCGAATCTGGTGCCTTGAAGAGCGATCGGCCCCTTCTGTCACCGTGCAGGTATTGACGATGCAAAGATCTACCTCCTCTCCATCTTTTGCTTCCGAATAGCCTATCTTTCGCAAAAGATCCATATAGGCTTGCGATTCATATTGATTGGTTCTGCAGCCTAAAGTGGCGACTTTAAATTTTTTCATGCTGCACAACAAAGTGAATGACCTTGCGCTCCAGGTGATAGGGAATCTCTAAAGAGACCAAGATATCATTCCCCTCATATTCTAAAGAGAGAACCTTTCCCTCTTCTAACGTAGAGCTAAGAATCTTGTAGTGATCCTGAGGGATGCGAAGATGTACTACTTTACGGAGGTTTGCAATCTCTTTCATCATCTGCTCAAGGAGGAGATCAAACCCAGATTGATTTAAGGCTGAAATCTCCACCGTCTTTGGGTATTTAAATCGAAGCCGATCAATTTCAAGGCGACTTTTACACTGATCCACTTTATTGAGAACCGTGATCATGGGGCGGTTTGATGCACCAAGCTCTTTTAAAATCTTAATCGTCTCATCAGCTTGTGTTGCAGCAACTGGACTACTCACATCCACTAGGTGAAGAAGGATATCTGCTTGGATTGCTTCTTCTAGTGTACTTTTGAATGCGGCAACAAGCTGATGTGGAATCTTGCGGATAAACCCCACAGTATCTGTCAGCAAAATGGCTTGCTTATTGGGAAGAAAAAATTTGCGCGTTGTGGGGTCAAGCGTTGCAAACAGTTTATCCTCAACGAGCACTTCTGCATTCGTAAGAGCGTTCATCAACGTCGATTTGCCTGCATTTGTATAGCCGATGATTGCAAAGGTGGGAAGCCCTTGTCTTCCTCTTTTTTTCTCTTTAGTTTCCCTATGCCTTTTAACCTCTTCCAGCTCCCCTCTCACTCGATCGATCTTCTTCTTAAGAATCCTTCGATCGATCTCGATCTGTTTCTCCCCTTCTCCTTTGAGATATCCCCCTCCAGCGCCCCCTGTCCTTTGACGGCTCAAGTGCGTCCAAAGTCTTTTCAAACGGGGCAATTCATATTCGATACTGGCAAGTTCAACTTGGAGCTTTGCCTCTTTTGTTTGAGCTCTTTGTGCAAACACACCTAAGATGAGCTCCGTCCGGTCGATCACCGGTTTCCCAAAGGCTTTTTCCAAATTTTTCTGCTGTTGCGGGGAGATCTCATCGTCGAAGATGACAAGATCTGCTTTTTTCTCCAGGACTAAGAGCCGGATCTCTTCCACTTTCCCTTTTCCCAAAAAAGTCGCAGAAGAAATTTCCCTTAAAGGACAAGGGAGTTTTTGCAGAGACTCCAAACCAAACGTGTGGCAAAGGCTTTCAAGCTCCTCTAACTGCTCTTCACATTGATCTTTTTTACCACTTTCATAGCTACCGACAAGTAACGCAGTCCCCCATTCAACTTTCAAAGGCAATCTCCAATCCATCGTAAGCAAGAAAAACACCTGGTGGGAGCGTGCGGCTCACATATTCGTGATCCACTTCGTGATTCATGTGAGTCAAAAACGTCTTTTCCGCGCCAATTTTTTTTCCCAATGCAGCTGCTTCCTCAAAAGAGAGATGGAACTTAGAAGGGTCTTTACAAAGAGCGCTTAAACATAAAAAGCGAACTCCACGCAAAGGTTCTAAAATACTTACATCAAATTCCTTGATATCGGAAAGATAGGCAAATTCGCCAAATCGAAAACCAGTGACAGGGGTTGTCCCTTGAGCGTAACTGACAAAACCAATGCGGATTCCTAAAAAATTTAACTCCCCTTGCAACCCTTCCAAAAGATGGAATGCAAAACGGGCACTCACACTCTTTGTCTCTTTCGGCACTTGCAAAAGATAGGCGTAACGACTTGCGAGCTCTTGAAAACTCTCTTGTGAAAGCAAACAAGGGAGGTCCTGTTTTTGTTTCAAAGAAAAAACGCGAAGCTCATCGATACCTGCAATATGATCAAAGTGAGTATGCGTAAGAATCAAGCCATCTAAATGACTTAAACCACACCGCAACGCCTGCAATCGCAAGTCTGGCCCTGCATCGATCAAAATCTTTTTCCCCTCTATCTCCAAAAGGCCTGAAGGGCGCAATCTTTGATTAAAAGAAGAGGAAGAGGTGCATACTGCGCATTTGCACCAAATCATCGGGATCCCCGTTGACGCCCCTGTACCTAAAAAAAGAAATGACCCCATCTTACTCTTGTATCCATCTCATCCAGCGAAACATCTGGACTAAAACAACTGTTTTGAAAAGATCTCCCAAAAGAAAAGGGGCAACGCCTAGCCAAAACGCCTTATCCCAACCGACAAAAGTTGCCAGATGAAGAGCGCCAAAAAGGTAAATGAGAAATGAGCCAAGGCTTAAGATCGCAAACATCTGCAGCGCGGTTCTTCCTTTACTCCTTTCTGAAAGGGTCCCTACTGCATAAGCTGCCGCAAGATACCCCAAACAATAGCCACCTGTAGGTCCCAAGAGAGAGAGCGCCCCCCCTGCTAAAACAGGGAGCCCCACCGCTGCTTGAAAAAGAAATCCGAGAACTGCAAAAGCAGCTCCCCTTCCCCCAAGAAAAGAGCTAAGGCCTAAAATAACCATGGGCCTTAGTGCAATGGGGACAGG
>DATECD010000057.1:0-10457 GCA_035287065.1 Chlamydiales bacterium
TCCCCTGCGCAATGATGCGCCCCCCCTCTTTTCCAGCTTTAGGACCGAAGTCAAAGATCTGGTCTGCAATTTGGATTGTCATCGGATCGTGCTCAACCAAAAGAAGGGTGTTATTTAAACTAGCTAAAGCTTTTAGCGCAACATTGAGTTGTTCGTTATTAAAGGGGTGTAAACCGATTGTCGGTTCATCGAGGACGTAGAGGCAAGAGGTGAGTCCTGTGCCTAGCTGTTTTGCAAGGCGGATCCTTTGGAGCTCTCCTCCACTTAACGTGGGCGCGCTCCGATCCAACGAAAGATAGCTTAAGCCCAAAGAGAGGAGGAGTTCAACCGTTTTGCAGATTTGGGCGTGCGTTTCTTGCAGGAAAGGGGCTTTTTCAAGATTCAGTTTTTGGAAAAAAGGGAGAAGTGTATCGAGTTCTTGCGCGCAAAGAGCGGGAAGTGTTGTGCCATTGAGTGTGACATGCCGTGCAAGGGGATTTAACCTTGCGCCCTTGCAGTTGGGACAAGGAGATGTTGTCATGAGAGGGAGAAGGTGCTCTTTTACCTCTTTTTTTCCCATCCGCGCAATGGACGCGAAAAGGGGATTGAGGCCCATCCACTTTAAAGTGACACATTTCTTGATCTCTTGCTCAGGCGCGCCGTGGAAAATCCAATCGAGCTCTTTGGGAGAAAGCTGTTCTAAAGGAGCATGAAGATCTAGCCCACACTCTTCCCAGTAGGTAGCAAAAATTTTCAGCACTTTCGTCGTCCCTTTTTCTCCAAAGAGATGGATGCAAAGATCCATTAAAGAAAGGCTCATCACTTTTGGATTTGTCATCCAGGGAAAGCCGTAGATACTCCCTAGTCCTTGACACTCTAAGCACATTCCCTCTTCGTGATTGAAGGAGAAGGTTTGAGGAGTGATTGGAGGATAGGATTTTCCTGTTTTTTCTACTGCGAATTTAAGGTTGAAGAAAAGATCCTCTTGTCTCTCGCGCGCAATGATCACAATGCCTTGTGAGAGTTTGGCCGCTTTGTCGATTGCTTCATAGAGCCTTTCTCTATTTTTAGGATCTAAAATCAGACGATCGATGACGAGGAGGAGTTCTTGTTTTCTCCCTTTTTCAAAAGGGATTTTTTCATCAAGAGCGTAGATTGTCCCGTCGAGACGAATTCGGAGGAATCCTTGCGCATTCAACCTTTCTGTAAATTCTTCCAAAGATTCTTTTTTTTCTAAGGAGATGGGAGAAAGAATCGCGATTTTTTCTTGAGAAAGACTCATGAGTTTGGAGACGACAAAGCCTTTACTGATCTCTTGAATTGGTTCTCCTGTCTCTGGACAAAAAGGGTCTCCGAGATTGGCGTAGAGAAGTCGTAAAAGATCGTAAATTTCTGTCATCGTGCCGACAGTACTTCTCGGATTGAGCCCACCCCGTTTTTGTTCAAGCGCAATGGAGGGAGCAAGGCCATCGATCCGGTCCACTTTTGGTTTAGGAAGTTGGTGGATCATCGAGCGCATGTAGGGGGGAAGCGTCTCTGTATAGCGCCTTTGCCCTTCTGCATAGAGCGTATCAAAAGCAAGTGACGACTTCCCCGAGCCGGAAGGGCCTGTGAAAAGGGAGATTTTGCCTCTTGGGATTTTAAGAGAAACCGATTTTAAGTTGTTTTGCGTCCCATTTTCAATGGAGATCACATCGCTTCCCTTTTTTTTTCTTAGTGGATGGGATAAAGCAGCTTTTTCTCCACGTAGAACTCTTCCTGTTGGTGTGTCTAATTTTGCCATTTTTTCTGGAGGAAGAGATCCTAAAAGTTCTCCTCCATAGATTCCAGCTTTTGGTCCAAGATCGATGAGCCAGTCTGCTGTTTGAATGAGATCGAGATTGTGTTCGATGATGAGAACGGTATTGCCGCGGTCAACAAGCTTTTGCAAGATGGCAATGAGCCTCCGGATATCTTCAAAGTGAAGTCCTGTTGTTGGCTCATCAAAAAGATAGAGCGTATTTCCAGAAGGGGGACGGACGAGTTCTTTTGCTAATTTGATTCGTTGCGCCTCTCCTCCAGAAAGAGTTGTGGAAGGCTGTCCCAATTTAAGATAGCCGAGTCCCACTTCGTGGAGCATCTGGAGTTTTTCTCTAATGGGGGGGATTTCTGAAAAAATGGCAAGAGCCTCATCGACATCTGTATCTAAAAGGTCAGCGATATTTTTCCCTTTGAAACGAATCGTTAAAATCTCAGGGTCAAATCTTGCGCCTTGACATTGAGGACAAGTGACGGAGGCGCTTTCCAAAAAGTCTAAATCGATAGAGACCGTTCCAAGCCCTTGGCAATAGGGGCACGTTCCCTCTTTCACATTGAAGCTAAAATGTCCAGGCGTAAATCCTCTGATGCGCGCTTCTTGGAGCTGTGCATAGAGGTCTCGAATCTCATCAAAGAGTTTGATATAGGTGGCTGCATTGGATCTAGGTGTGCGGCCGATGGGAGATTGATCGACTGCGATGATTTTATCGACAAGATCAAGACCTATGATCTCTTTATGTTTCCCGACGGGGAGCTTTGCGTTGTGGAGATGATTGGAGAGGGCGGGATACAAAATTTCTGAGATCAAAGAGGATTTGCCAGAGCCCGAGACTCCTGTTACGCAAGTGAGGACCTTAAGCGGGATATCAACAGTTAGGTTTTTCAAGTTGTGATGTGCTGCGCCTACAATTTTCAAAAAAGAGGTGGGTTTCCTCCTTTTTTTCGGAATCTCGATCTTTTTTTTTCCTGAGAGGTATTGTCCTGTTAAAGATCTTGGGTTTTTCATCACCTCTTCGATTTTACCAACGGTGAGAATCTCTCCCCCCTCTTTTCCAGCTCCAGGTCCCACATCGACGATCAAATCTGCTGCGCGCATTGTGTCGACATCGTGTTCGACGACGAGCACCGTATTGCCTTGGTCGCGCAAATGGAAAAGTGTTTCAATCAGTCGATGGTGATCAGAGGCGTGAAGGCCGATGGAGGGTTCATCGAGGATGTAGATAGCGCCGACAAGTCCTGCACCAATTTGAGCAGCTAAGCGAACGCGTTGCGACTCACCTCCGCTTAAGGAGGGGGAGATCCGATCTAATGAAAGATAGCTTAAGCCTACGTGGAGAAGGAAATGGAGCTCCTCTTCGATCTCTTTGATAAGCTCTTCCCCAATCTCTTTTTCTAAAGGTGTGAGAGGGAGATTTTGGAAAAAAAAGAGGAGCTGATCTAAGGGAAGATTTGTGATTTCTTGGATGGTTTTCCCTCCCAATCTCGCTGCAGCTGGGTAAGGTTTAATCCCCGCCCCTTTGCATACGGGACAACCCTTCTCTTTTTTTTCTTCCGTCGAAATCACTTTTAAGCCTTGGCATGTAGGACACATCCCTATCGGATGGTTGAAAGAGAAGTCGTGAGGAAAAAGAGGGGGGTAGGAAAGACCCGATTTTGCTGAGAAGGCTATTTCAGAAAAGATCTCTTCCTCTTTTGTCTCGACAAGATGGGTAATACAGACCCCTTTTCCCATCTCTAATGCGAGTTGCACCGATTCTGCAATGCGAGAGGCGGCCTCTTCTTCAATTTTGCATCGATCGATCACGATCTCGATATTATGTGCAACTTTGCCATCTAATCGAACCTCTTCCGTGAGGTCCACCCATTCCCCATCGACTCTAAGCCTTGTGAACCCTTTGCTGAGCAGTTCTTTGAAATCATCGATAAATTCCCCTTTTTTCCCTTTCGCATAAGGAGCTAAGAGGATCATCCGTTTCCCTTCGGGAAGTTTTTGGATCTGCCGGATGATCTTTTCTCGGGCTTGAGTGGAGACCGGTTCTTTACTGATCGGGCAATAGGGGGTGCTGAGCTTTGCGAAAAGAACGCGTAAGAAATCATAGATGCCCGTCAATGTACCGACAGTAGACCTCGGAGTGCGAGCAGCAAGCTTTTGTTCAATGGCAATTGTCGGCGCAATCCCCGAAATTTTTTCCGCCTCAGGCTTAGCCAGTTTCACCATATGCCCAGGCTTTGCAGGGAGCGACTCAATATAGCGCCTTTGCCCCTCTACATAGATCGTATCAAATGCAAGGGAGGACTTCCCCGAACCCGACACCCCCGTAAACACAACGAGCTGTCCCGGCTCAATTGTCAGGTCAACCCCTTTGAGGTTGTGAACCGTGACTTTTTTTAAAATAATGGGGTTATTCATTGGTGTGTAAAGAGTATCCGAAGTTCAGTTTTCATTGGAGGAAATTCTTATAGGTGGAGGTGACATGTCAAATTTTTATTTTGCGAAATGTATATAATAATTATTTTATTTGTTTTTTTTAGTTTACTATATTATAATTGACCGTAAATTTAATGAAATTTAAGGGGTAAGTAATGTCTTCGGCAGTAAGTTCAGAACGGGTTCTTCAGTTGAGTAGGGGAGAAGTAAGAGATACTTTTGCAAATAATGGCGTAATTGTTTCGTCGTTGTCAAATAGAGTCGATAGCCTTGTTGGGTCGCTTGCGTCACCTTGGAGTTATACGCCATTGCCTATTGGTCCAACTGAAGTTTCAGACTATGACTGCCAACTCAATTCTGATAACTCAAGTTCTATGACATTTCCAACTGACCGTGAATTACAGAGATTTCAAGAAAAATGGGGCGTTTGGATTGAGATGCCCGTATCCACAGCGCATCCCATCACCTTACCATCCGAAGTGGCGCGACAGATAGGAATACCTGAAACAGCAAGATCATTTGCATTTATTTCCCCAGCATCGCAAACCTTTTTATTTCAAGATCCAAGTCAAGACACCCTAGCACGACGAGCTGAAATTGTAGCGGATATGAACACTTTAAGACCTGCTATGAGAGATCTACTCATCATTGGGGGCTTTGTATACTATACAGATGGGCCAGCAAAGAGAGGAGATGCTGTAAAAAAACCTGATTTATCTCAACGTTTTGCAGGGATTAATGTCTTAAGTCCTCAATCAGATCTATCAGATCCAGAGAAGAAACATATCTATTTTGGTCAGTTTCAAGCGGTTAACGGATTGTTGCCATTGATGTATTTGGCAGAGTGGGCGCAAGAGGCAGATGCATTTTATAATCCAGAGTCACCTTATCATCCTCCTTATCCTCCAATGAGTAGAATCACAGTAGGTCCTTTGCTTGAAAAGGGTTTAACGCATTTTAAATGGCTTGAACCAGGGCATGAACTTCTAAATATTTTAGGTGTGGGTTCTGAGTTTGGAGCTTTTATCTATTACTCAAGAAGCAATCCAGAAAAAAGTTGCGTGTTACCTGTAGAAGGGAATCCTGATGAGTGGAGAAAGCGACTTCGACGGAGCATTCCAACGCAAATTGCAAATGCAGCTGGTGTCCCAGATGCTGCAGCTGAAATTGAAGTCCCTGTGCAACAAGGCGGGGGAGCCTATTTTGGTGCAGATGAGTGTCTTGTTTGTTTTGAAGGGCTAAATGATAAGAATGTCGTTTATTTTGAGCCATGTCATCACGCAAATATGTGCGTGCCTTGCTTTACGAATGGTCCTAGTAATCAACCTTATGAAAACTGTCCTACATGTAATGAGGCGATTTCCTCATGGGGGACTCATAAGGTTGAACACATATCACACGTGGCATTAGGGGAGAAGATAGCGCTTCGTTGCGCGCCAATTCAGGAAGTTCCAGAGCAGCTTGGATTTTTGAGAAATGATCCAAATCTCCGCTCTCCACAACAACCTATCCCTGAGGCGTTACGCAATGCGCTTCAGTTGCCAAAAGAGATCACATCTTGTTCATTTTTATACCCAGTCTATGGAAAAAGCTTAGATTTGACTCACTCTTATCTCACTCCAATCCAGCAATATCTTGAAGCTCATGCGCAAGAACAAGGTACGCATGCACTTGCAGGTCTTATTGCAAATGGGGGATTTATGCTCTATGACGCATCTGGCAAATTTTGTGGGATTAGCGCCATTCTTCTTCCCGATGCACCTCAAGAAATTGCTTGCGATATCGTTGAGCTAAAACCAGAGGCGCTTGCAACGCCTGCAGAAGGCGCTCCACTCGCAGGGGAAATAGAAAAATTGTGCCGTACAGTAACTCCATTTTACAATACGTCTCGTATTACGCTTGTAGCTCTTATGCAGTTTGCTCAGTTCTTTCAATACGATGGGGCTCATAACTGCTTTTATTATGGTCAAAAAAACGGTGCAAATGGTTGGAAAGGGACTCTTGTCAATCGTGTTGCCCCTATTGATTCACGACCCTCTTTTTATGGTCGTGGAAGATTTGAAGACGTACGAGGCGGTAGAGGAGCAAGTTCCTCCTCTAGTTATGGAAGCGCAGCAAGCTCTGCAGCATCTTCCTCCTCCTCAAGTGCCCCTCGTGGTCCTGTAGCAGCGCCTTCTCATTCCGCAGGCGATCTGGATGGTTGGAGCGTAAATGGAAGGGGGACTTCCTCAAGTGCCCCTCGTGGTCCTGTAGCAGCGCTTACTCCTTCTGCGCCACCTGCTTCCTCCTCAAGCGCTGCTCCTGCTAACAACGGCGGTTCTCAGGGCACCAAAAAAATGACTGAAGCGGAAAATGCCGCTGCTCTTCAAGCATTTCGAAAAGAATTGCGGTCACGACCACAAACGTCTGGAGGAAATCCCTCTGCGGCGCCTTCTTCTTTAGGTGCCAGTTCCGCGGCAATTCCTTCAGCAAAACCCGCAGCATCTTCTTCCTCAAGTGCCGTTCGTGGTCCTGTAGCAGCGCCAGTTTTTGCTTCATCTCAGATGGGGGCCTGGGCATGGAGCCTCGGTTATAAATAAGACTCCAAAACAACCCTAACCCCAACAACTGCAAAAAAAGAGCCCTACCCCACGTAGGGCTCTTTTTTTTCTTTTCAGATGCATTGACAGAAGCTTCATTTAAGCGCTAGTCTTCAAGTAGAAATAGAGGATATGCCAAGCTATGCAAATGATGAAACTGACTCGAACCAAGATCATTTGCACAATGGGTCCAGCTGTTGCAAGCTATGAGGCTGTTACTTCCCTTATGCAAGAGGGGATGAGCGTAGCTAGGATCAATTTTAGCCACGGGACTTTAGAGGAGCATCGAAAAACCATTCAGCTGTTGAAGAAGGTGCGCAAGGAGTTGAAAAGGCCTCTTGCAATCATGGTCGATCTGAAAGGGCCTGAGATTCGGGTGGGTAAGCTTCCTGAGGGGCAAATTGAACTGAAGAAGGGGGAGAAGTGGAAGCTTGTTCCTGCTGACCTTGTGCTAAAAGCTGGGGAGATCCCCATGCAGCCTATTGAGGCTTTGGATGCTATTTCCATTGGAATGAAGATCCTTTTTGACGATGGGTACATCATCTCAAAAGTTGTGGAAGTGGGGGAGAAAACAGCAATTGTTGAAATTGAGCATGGAGGGGTACTCAAGAGCAATAAAGGGATCAATATGCCCGGAGCTCACCTCGATTTACCTGCGGTGACGCCAAAAGATCTCATCGATCTTCAATTTGCCTGCGAAGAGGATATCGATCTTGTCGCAGCTTCTTTTATTCGCTCTTCTCGCCATGTGCTTGCGATCAAAGAAGTGCTAGCGAAAGCGGGAAGACCCGATGTTCTTGTGATTGCAAAGATTGAAAATCAGCATGGCGTAGAGAACTTTGATAGCATTGTTCAAGTGGCAGATGGGATCATGGTAGCAAGGGGAGATCTCGGGGTAGAGATCGATCTTTCGTTTGTTCCCAAGTTGCAGAAAATGATGATTCGGAAGTGTTATCTTGCCTCCAAGCCATCAGTTACTGCAACACAGATGCTTGAATCTATGATTGTCAATCCAAGGCCTACTCGGGCAGAAGCTTCTGATGTTGCAAATGCAATTTACGACTCCACCTCCGCGATCATGCTTTCAGGGGAGACAGCTGTTGGTAAGTATCCGATCGAAGCTGTGCGAAATATGCGCAAGATTGCAGAAGTAGCAGAGACAGATTTTCCCTACCGACTTTTTTTTGAACAAAATACACATCGCGATTATCACGATGTCTCTTCAGCAATGGCAACAGCTGCTGTTCGTACCGCTTACTCAACGAATGCAAGAGCCCTTTTTGCTTTTACAACAAGTGGCATGAGCGCGCGTCTGATTTCTCGCCTCCGCCCCCAAGTCCCGATCATTGCTGTCGCTCCCACAGAAAAAATCTATCACCAACTTGCATCGAACTGGGGTGTCGTCCCGGTTTTAAGTCTTGGTTGCAAAAGCGCAAGGGAAGCTTTTGGCGCTGCGAGCCATTTTGCCTTGGAAGAGGGGATCATCGCCTTTGGCGATCTTGTGGTGATTGTCGCAGGGGCCCCATTTGGGGAGAAGGGGACGACCAATCTTGTGACGGTGATTAGTATTGGAGAGGTCGCAATTCGGGGGCATTCCGGCATCGGAGCAAAAGCAACCGCGCCCATCACTCTTATTCGTTCTCCTGAAGAGCGCACTGTGAGCGAACTAAAAGGGAAGCTCGTTGTCCTTCCCTATTGCGATCAGAGCTTTTTGCCCGTCTTAAAAGAGGCAGCTGGGATCATTTTACAAAACGCGATGGATGATACAACCTCAGAAAGGGTTGCATTCATGATCGCTAAGACCTTTGAAATCCCCTGTATTGCAAGAGCCGATGGAGCCATGCACCTTCTTTCAGAAGGGGAAGTAATGACCCTTGCACCCCAAAGGGGGCTCATCTACTACGGCACCGAAGAGACCATCACCTGCCCCACGTTTTTCTTATAGAGTGGACCACAGAGATAAATACCACAGAGTAAGTCGTTAAGTGTCAGTGTTTTCCTTTATATTGTTTAGGCTAGCTTAAGCAGCCTTCTCTTTGCGGGGTCAACATCTACCATTATACTTCCGTTTAATAATCAGTTTATATTGAGATAAATTTTAGTTTTATGTTAAAATATTATTATTAATAACAAAAGTATTGAGGTTTATTTTATATGAGTATTACAACTGAATGTTTAGCAAAGGTAACTGAAATTCATAATTTACTCGGTGGGAGTCATTGTATTGAAGCTGCTTGTGTCGCAGAAACGATTAATCTCGATGGTCTTAAAGAGATGATGATTATGAAAATTTGTGATAAAGCGATTCAAGGTTTAAGTGCTGATAACGTTTTTGAAAAATTAGATAATGTTTGCAATCTTGCTTCCAATATTTCCGATGGAAGGCTTCAGAAAAAATGTTTCGATCGTTTTACAAGCAAAACTAATGAACTGATTATAGCTGAAGTTTTTAAACAAGGGGTATCTAATCTCAGTAGAACTAACCCGGATTTATATCACTTGATTAATGATTATTTATTCATACCGGAAGCAGTGTTGTAAGAGTAGACTTTAATCGCTAATAACTTGAGTGATCAAGCCTCACCTTGCCGCGGAAAATGTGGTAGACTAAAAAAGCCGTAGCCTCGACTACTCCGGCTCTTTAAGAAGAGCCGATATCTGTTTTTTGACTTGAGGGAGCTCATGTTTAACTACTTTCCAAGTAAGCACTAAATCGACGTCAAAATAATGGTGGGTCAAGATATCTCTCATTCCTGCCATTTGTTTCCAAGGAATATCGGGATGTTTTGCTCTGTAAGCTAAGGGCAGATTTTTGACCGCCTCTCCAATAATCTCAAGTCGCCTGATAACCGCATCCTGCAAAGACTGATTTTTTGAGAATTCCGATTGAGAGCAATCTTTCGCATACTCCTCGATGAGGAGGATGGAATCCATGATGTGTTCTAAAAAAATTTTGCTGTTTTTCTTCACAGGATGACTACTTGTTCTGCGAGAATTTGTTCCCGAAGTCTCCAATAAATGGAATTGTAAGTAATGATGTCAACTTTGCGGCCTAGTGTTTCTTCTAAATCAGATTTTAGATCGATCAGATCAAAAAGCGATTTGGTTTTGGATTTGTATTGAATTACGATGTCTATATCGCTTTTTGCTTTTGACTCTCCTCGAGCAAAAGAACCAAAAATTGCAGCTTTTTTTACAGTATGTTTTTTTAGGATCGGCAAAACCTTCTTCTTAATCCAATCAAGAGTACATGATGTTTTCTGGCTCATAAAACTGTCTCGGTATATGTCTTCATTCTAAATCTTTTTTCATTTTTTTACATCTTAAGAGAGCCTTAATAACTAGAGTGGTCAAGCCTTACCTTGCCGCGGAAAATGCGGTAAACCCAAAAACCGTAGCCTAAGACGAGAGGAAGACCGATCAATACGACAATCAGGAGATTGATGAGTGTTGTGTGGCTGGAAGCGGAGTTGTAGATGGTGAGGCTATGCGTTTCGGGAAGGATAGTGGAAGAGACGATGATTGGATAGGTGCCCATTCCGTAAAAAAGGAAGAGAAGGAAAAGGCAAAAGGAAGAGGAAATAAAGGCCCATCCATCATTTTTCTTTTTCACTTGGATAAAGATGTTGATAATGGCCCCAAGTGCAAGTAAGGGGAAGAAGAAAAGTTCTTTG
>DATECD010000058.1:0-3204 GCA_035287065.1 Chlamydiales bacterium
CTCTTGAACAACTGATATCATAAAACGACTTCAAATTTCCCTTTTTTATGATCAACTTTGTCACTCTTAATTAATTAAGGGAGCGGGACCACGTGTTTCCTTACGTAAGAATTTTCTTTTTTTTTAAAAAAAAGAAAAAAATTAAAAAATAAATAAATAATTGAAAAAAATAAAAATAATCTCCTCTTCCTTCACCGACGTCCAAGTGACAGCGTATAAAAAATAAATAAATAATTGATATTACTCGAAACAAAACAAATGTTTATTTTCGAGGCCTGAGTCGGCGGCGTTTGTCAGGTGAAGATGGCGCTGACAGGGCGGGGGGTTGTGGCACAACAATTGCGTCTTGGGGCCGGCTTCTTTTTTTTGTAAACGCAATTGGACATGAATCAACTCCAGGCCGGAATTGTCGTTTGTGAGGTGACGATGGTGCTGAGATCGGCGGGGGCTCGACTTTTACATTTTTGGGCGGGCGGCCTCGTTTGTTAGTCGACGTGATTGGATATGAAACAACCTCAAGTTGCTGCAATGGTGAGAGTGGCGGTGAGGGCAAGACTTTTGAGATCATTGATGGGGAACTACTTTTCTCTTTTTGAATGGATTGAGTGGATTGGATTGTTTTTGGTTTGTACAGCTTGCAAGATCGGTGACTTGAACGAGAGTGATCAGTTCCACCACATTTGTTACAGCTAATTTCTTCGATGGTAGTGTTGGTAGGGAGAACCTGGAGAACCTTTTCATTGGAAGCTTTATAAGAAATGATTGATTCTTTTTCCTGTTTTGTCTTGCTGTTCTTTCGATCTAACTTAGCGGCTGCTATTTTATAGCAATCGCTTTGTTTACGAGTCCGATCTTTTGCAAATTCTTTATCCATTTTACCGAGTTTATGGAGGATCTCGGAGCATGGTTCAACTTCAAGGCCAATTTCTCTCCAAGTTCGGCTGAATAAACCAGCAAGACCATGAACCTCTCTCAGGGCACTGGCACTGGAGCGGGCTTCTCCCGTCGAAATTGTAAACCTATCTTTGCGCATATATACGAGCCTACGGCTATTAGAACCCTCGCAGCGGATAGTGTTTATCAGGTATAGGCATTCGGCCACTTGATTTTCCGCCATCGCGAAGATAGGTAAAAGATTTTCCCACATCTCCTTGTCAGAAGGGTCTGTTAGATCGAACCAAAACCTCTCAGATCTCACAGTCTTAGACTCCTCCAAACCAGAGGAAGCTTGCGATGACGAATCGACAGCGGCCGAGGAGGAAACAGTCTTAGACTCCTCCAAAACAGAGGCGGAAGAAGCGAGCGATGACGAATCGACAGCATCGAAGGACGAAGAAGCACACATTGTAGTAGAAGGATCGGCGTTGGGAGACTCGAAGAAATCAACATCTTCAAACTTTTCAAGAAGACCTTCTAATTCTGCTAGGACTAAATCGTCATAACTGCCATGTTTGCATAAGCAGTTCACATCATCTGTACAATTTTGAGTGTAATGGGTGTAGGTATATTTCCAATAAAATTGAAATTTTTTTACTCGATCCTCATGGGCTTTGAGGTCTGGTATCTCTCTCTCAATGCGCTTAATTATCGAGAGATACCAGGTTGAGATCCTCTTAGCGATTGTAGCATATCGTTTTTTTGAACCCAATACAGACTTCATAGATCTGAGGAAATTTGACTTTTTGTGACCAGCATCGCTCGATGAGATGATGTGGCCACAGTCTGGATCATCAGTGAGGATTTTCTTGGTTCCAGCGTCATCGTCCATCGCCCAATTGACAATATTTGGCAGAATTCCAGCAGAACGAAGTTTAGAGATACCTCTCCTCAAAGCCTCATTTTCCATAGCTTTTGAACTTCCCTCAAAATTGCCAGGTATTTCTACAATTTTCCCATTTGGACGAATCCAAGAGTGTTTCTTGCTGAGATTTATGAGAAGGAGAATCGGGGGCAGCGGGTGATCGATGTCTTGCACAATTGATCGCTCTATTCTAATGAGATATGAGTGTGCCTTTGACCGCCAGCCACGGTGCGACCAGGCACCGTTGCTGGCGACCCACAGTTGTACATTTTGGGACTTTACCTCTTGCGCCAGCTGGATGAAATCAGTTTCAATGATTGAAACGATGGCTTGGGCTACAATTTTTTGGTAGCGCTTGTATGTTGATGCAGGTATGGTCCCCAGCCAGCTGTATGAACGGAATGTTTGCCCTCCAATGAAAGAGAGCAATACTTCGGCGAGAACACTCGGCGTCAGACTCGTTCCTGTGAGTGGACAAAAGCGCAAGGATGAACCAGAATCGGAAATTTTGACTCTTTCAAAAGTTATTCGGCGACAGCCATTACATTGAAGCGTCAAGATGAGGTATACAGCTCCTCGCATGCGGCCGCAAAGATAGACCCTCCCTGAAGTACATTGTTCACAAAGGCGATCTGAGAGCAGATCTCCAAGGGACTGCTCAGTCATTTGAATCGGTTCCGGCATCAATGAGAGCAGATTGAATTGTACATTCATAGAACGACCTTCAAGGGTAGGACATTGTGATCTTGATCGGGTTGATGAGCTGACTACCGCAACAGGCGTTCCGGGGTTCCTCTCTCTCAGATCCTTGCTGGTATTATTTACCACTCTCCGTACCGTCACTGATGCGACTTTGTCCGCTTTCTTCAGATCGGCTTTCTTCTTTTCTACCAATTTCTTTGCTCTCTCCTTCTCATTGCATCTAAAGCAAATAATTTTTTCTTCTTGGTCATCTTCCTTGATTCTTGATCCCTTAAATTGTCTACCTCTCCAGAATGACGGCGAATTTGGCCCTTGTTGGCAAATACTGCATTTTGTTCCTTTGAACTCAGCCGGAATGTCCCGACAGTTCACTTTCGACATTTCTTTTGTGGCTGACCACCGCTGACCGATCTATTATATGCGTTGAATAGCAGAGAATCTCCTCTATCTAGATGTATAAAAAGCTCGCTGCGAACTATTGCGAATAAAAAGTTGAAAAATTATCTTTGTAACTTTTCTTTTTTTTTCATACTATTTATTTATTTATTTTCTTACGTAAGGCAGCTTGGTCCCGCTCCCTTAACAAATAAGAATTGCATAAAAAATAATCAAACAATCAATTCAAGTTGATTATCACATCACAAAAAAATTCAACTCGGGGTCTACCATTTTAGAAAATCAACTCTCGTCTTCTTTAAATA
>DATECD010000059.1:0-3392 GCA_035287065.1 Chlamydiales bacterium
CTCGACTTTGTACAATTTTGTATCGGCATCTTCGAGAACATCGCTGGCATATTTTTTTTGTCTTCATTAATTTCGCGAAGAAGTGAACCCAGTTGCTATGCTGAATTTTAGATAGGCCGGTCCTTAGCAAGAGGTTGGCTCTTGAACAAGGACGGTTCTCTAGCTTAAAAAGGTTAAAGAAACCAAACCAACTAAGTAAGGAGAACCGTCATGAAAGACTATACAGGCAAGAAAATATATTTGGGAATCGATGTTCACAAAAAGACCTATGCGGTCGCAGTACTTTGCGAGAAGACCGTGGTAAAAAAAGCAACTCTACCGGCCAGTCCTGAGGGGCTTGTGGTCTTTTGTAAAAAATTCTTTCCCGGAGCAGCGATTGAGAGTGCTTATGAAGCCGGTTTCTCTGGATTCCATCTTCATCGAACACTTGAAAAGAACGGCATAAAAAATCTCGTTGTTCATGCGTCAGGAATCGAAGTTGCTGTTGGAGATAGAGTAAAAACGGACAAAAGAGATGCGTTAAAGATAGCGACTCAGTTGGAAGCAAACCGACTTAGAGGGATCCACGTGCCCAGTGAGGAACGTGAGGAAAAAAGAGCGCTTACAAGGCTACGTGATACAGTTATTGAACACAGGACAACAACTGCCAACCAAATTAAAGCTCTCTTGCACCAGCATGGGCTGATTTCTCCGACTGCTAAGAAAAAAGTGTGTCCGAAATGGATCGAGAGCCTCAAAAAATTACCGATGAGAGACGGTATAAGATATGCACTCGACCACTTTGTAGGTATATGGCAACAACTCACTGTAAGGGTAAGCGGGAAAAGAAGTACATCTTCTCATAAAATCGACAATTTCTGGCCCATTTTAAACCCAGAAGTGCATTTTACCAAATGTGGGGATAGGAAGATTATGAGATCGGTTGGGTCTTAATCCATTCATCAGGCAGCAGTTCATGCACTTTATTCGCACTATGTCCCATGATCCGGCGACAGACATCTTCCAAATAGATTCGGGGATTGATATTCAAAGCCCGACAGGTTTGTACAAGAGAGAGCAAAGTTGCAGCTGCTTCACCACTTTCCATACTCCCTAAAAAGAGCCAATTTTTTCGTCCAATGGCAAGAGGTCGGATCGCCCGTTCAGCTGGGTTGTTATCTAATCGTGCAGACGGATGCTGTGTATAATTTTTCAAATATGGGATTAGCGAACAGAAATACCCTAGAGCTGCTTTAAGCTTCGACTTCGGAAGAACCTGGCCTTCAGTCAGTCGTTTTTTGACGCGCTCAATCAGCATGTCGATGATGGGAACGGCCTTGGATTGGCGGAGTTTCAGCCTTTCAACCGGAGATAGTGTCCATGCTATTTCTTCAATGGCAAAAAGTTCACTGATCTGTTCGAGCACCCAAGTGCGAAGGGCGGGATCGCCCATTTCCGCTTCATAGAATTTACGTCTAATATGCGCAAAACACGGACACCAACTGTTACCATTTTTACGAATATATGTTTCGTAGGCTCCATACTTATCGGAGTGGATGACTCCAGAATAGGAGCCAAGAATTTTCTCGACATTGCTGTGCTTGCGATTTTCATAAAACTCGTAGTAGCGATATGGTGGATCAGCGCCAACTCCTCCAACAAGGACCCACATATAGCCTTGGCTCAATTTGGGACTTTCAAAAATATCAACTGGACTCTCGTCGATATGCAATCGATCGCCTTCCAAAATCCGCTTTTTCATTGCATGATAAAGCGGCCTTAATGCAAGCCCTACTGCAATCACCCATTGAGAGAGGAGGCGTCTACTGATTATGATGCCATCTCGAGATAAGCTCTCTGCAATTCGATAGAGAGGTAAATGATCCACAAATTTTCGGGCGATGATATCGGCAAGAAGACTCTCATCAGCTCTGCATTTTGGCAAGAGACTATCTGGCATTGGGGCGATGACCACTCCGTTTTCTTCTTGTTTTGGGTGGACATATTTAGGGCGGATGATTTTTTTCAGAAAATAGCTGCCTGGGCGATAGGCCAATTTGTGAGAGACCTCTTCGCCGATCTTTTGAAGAGCCACTCCTGTTTCTTTACAGATTTTTTCTTCCTCTGAAATATCGATAACAGTTGTTTCTACAGGAAGGTCCTCGGGTAATTTAATGGCATCTTTACCGGTCGATGTTCGCTTTTTTCTTTGATGGGCTGGAATTTGCTGTGTTTGTATGTTTTGTTGATTTGTATTTTCAAATCCGCTGAATTGCAGCTGCTCCTGATTGACATCGACAACGCGTTCTGATTTTTGTCCAAAAATCTGTCTTTTCAACCAAGCAAGCTGCTCTTTGAGATAGAGGATTTCAGCATTCTGCTGGACGAGTTTTGCGTCTCGTTCGAGTAATTGAACTTGCAAGGATTCAACTGTTATGGAAGATGCAGTTGTCATAAGCAAAATGATACCAAAAATTTCTTATTTTCATAGGAAAATCAATCGTTTTTTAATGATAATTTCGGACGGATTTTTTGGGGGATGATTCCTTCCAAAAGCATGAAAAATTCGCGCCTATCCAAGATGTTATTTTTTGTATTGAGCGCAAAAGAGCCTTTCTCCAAGCGCTTATAATAAATTGCAAAACCATCTCGATCCCAGAAGAGAGCTTTCATGCAATTGCGGTTTCGATTGAGGAAAACAAAAAGAGAACCAGAAAGCAGCTCTCCTGGAAAGAGCTGCTCTACCAGACTGCCGAGCCCCTCAAAACTCTTGCGCATACTGACAGGATCTTTGCAAAGAAAGATATGAGCGGGCAGTGCTAGCATAAATCTCCTGCAAATAGAGCAAAGATCTGTTTGCGTAAAATGGGATCACAATCGCTTCCTATGCGAATTGAGATCCCGCAAGCTTGCAAAGAGATTGCATCCGATCTTTTGATGTTGAGTTCGGTAAAACTGGTTTTCTGAAGGGGTTTTGGAAAAAGTTTTTCCTTCCAGTAGTGAAAGGTATGGGGGTGAATTTGAAATTGTCGACACCACTTTTCGATGGATAAGTCGCTTTGGCGTTGCTGCTCGATAAGGTTTTTCCATTCGAGCTTTTTTTCTTCTGAGAGAGGTTTTGGCATAAATTTGCTCCTTGTTAAAAAAACAGGACCAATGTGCCAAATTTCACGAGCTAGAAAAAGATGCGGTTCTTTTCCCGCTTACGTACATTTTCAGGATCGCTTCTTCTTTAGTACTCATTGCAGCCGCTATGTGATAAGAATTTCCTCCTAATTTGAAGCATGGCCAGTAATATGAGGTCAAAGGCATATGATCGAAGTAAAATTGAGTTACTGCGGCCAAATTGATAATTCGCCCTTGACATTCATAAAAATAAGGCTTGCCGTAGGATGTTCGATGTTCTTCGGTTT
>DATECD010000060.1:0-4413 GCA_035287065.1 Chlamydiales bacterium
TAATTCTTCTATTAAACTAGGACATCCTGAAGAGGCGCAAGCCCTTGTGATCGATGTGCCTAAATTTCACCTCTTCGTCGATCCGCAATCGATTCCCTCTCAATGCAGAGGAAAAATTGTTGAAGAGTTAGGAAAGCTCCTTTCCCTTTCTTTTTCGCAAAAAGAAAAAATTATACAGGCGCTTGAGAAAAAAAGTCGCAGTAGAAAAGTGGCTGTGTGGCTGAGTCGGGAAAAAAGAGAAGCAATTGAGTTATGGTGGAAAGGGTTTGCAAAGGCTCATAAGATTGAGAGAAATGGCCTTTTTTTTACCTCGGAATTTAAGCGTTCTTATCCGTTTGGATCTTCTTTAGGCGCTGTTCTACACACTGTACAAGATGAAAAAAATCCCAAGACGCAAGAGGCGATCCCAACAGGGGGATTGGAGTTGGTGTTTCACCCTTATTTGCAGGGAAAAGAGGGGAAAAAACAGGTGACGCACTCTCCATCCCACTCTCTTGATACGGGAACTCTTTTAGAACCTGTAGAACATGGAGCAGATATCTATTTGACGATCAATCACTACCTGCAGGCAGTTGTCGAAAGGGAGTTGAAAAAAGGTGTAGAAGCTGTATCTGCTTTGGGTGGATGGGCGGTCATGATGGATCCTTGGACAGGTGAGATTTTTGCACTTGCACAAGTTCCTGCATTTGATCCAACTCATTATCGGGATTTTTTTAACGATCCGAAGATGCAGGAGGCAACGCGCGTAAAAGCCTTAACTGACTGCTATGAGCCAGGATCGATCTTCAAGCCGATTACAATGGCGATCTGCATGATGGCCAATGAAGAGCTTAAAAAACAGGGGAGATCTCCCCTTTTTTCTCCGGAAGAGAAAATCCCATGTGCCAATGGTTGGTTTCCTGGAAGAAGTACACCTTTGAAAGATGCAAGAGTTCACGCTTATCTCAACATGGATATGGCGCTGCAAAAATCGTCGAATATCTACATGGCGCGCGTTGTACAAAGATTGATTGAGACGATGGGGGAAGAGTGGTATCGCAATGCTTTGGCACATGTTTTTGGTTTTGGACAGAAGACAAATGTGGAGTTGCCAGGTGAGAACTTGGGGATTTTGCCAACTCCTGGAAAACTTCACCCCAATGGGAAGTTACAATGGTCCTTACCTACGCCTTACTCTTTAGCAATTGGTCACAATATCTTGATCAATGGGATGCAGATGGTGAAAAGTTATGCCATTTTGGCAAATGGGGGAAAAAATGTGCAGCCGCACCTTGTTCGCAAAGTGGTAAAAAATGGGCGTGTGATTGCCGATTATTCTCACTATCGCGCAACACAGCAACTCATCAATCCTGAGATTTGCAAAAGAGTTGTTCGCTCAATGAAATTTGTGACGAAAGAGGGAGGGACTTGCAAACGGGCCGATATTTGGGGCTATACAGAAGTGGGAAAATCGGGGACGGCGGAAAAAATTATCGATGGCCTTTATGCAAAAGATCACAATATCTCTTCCTTTCTTGGATTTGCGCCAGTAGATAACCCCCGTTTTGTCCTTCTCATCTCCATTGACGATCCTGAAAGGAAATTGATTCCCGGTGTTGGCAAGCAACAATTTGGAGGGATCTCCGCAACCCCTATTTTCAAAGAAATTGCAACGCGAAGCTTAGAATACTTAGGAGTTGCGCCTGATGACCCCTACGGATTTCCTCCAGGAGATCCCAGAAGGGATGCAAAAAAGGCAGATTGGCTCGTCGAGGTACAAGCACTCAAAGAACTCTACGAATCCTGGAATCTACATTAAAAAAAATTGTTCTCATTTCGGGTATCTGGTGATAGGATGGTCGAAACTTAAGAAGTAGACTTATGAAGTTAAAAGCTTTAGTTCGTGGACTTCCTGTAAAAGTTGTGGGGAGTAAGGATTGTGAGGTGTTTGGTCTTTCTTTAGATTCGAGAAAGACGGCCCCAAAAGATCTTTTCATTGCACAAAAAGGGAGTACGCAAGATGGGGCAGCTTTTATTGAAGAGGCTGCTTTAGCTGGTGCATCTGCTTTAGTTGTCCCTTTTTATAACCCTTTTTTAAAAATCCCTCAGATTGTAACGGAAGATCCTGCGAGTGTAACGTCGATTCTTGCAGCTAGATTTTATGGGGAACCCTCTAAAGAACTCTGGGTTGCAGGAGTTACAGGATCTAAGGGGAAGACAACGACTTGTTACCTCATTCATTATCTTTTAGAGGAACTTAGATATGCTCCTGGACTTTTGAGCACGGTAGAGTGGGTTGTTGGGAAAAGAAGACTCCCCTCTCTATTGACAACGCAAGATGTGATCTCTAATCAAAAACTTCTTCGCGAGATGGTGGATGCTGGATCTAAAGCGGCGGTACTTGAGGTCTCTTCACACGGCCTTGCGCAAGACCGAGTTGAGGGAATTGAGTTTCAGGTGGCTCTCTTTACCAATCTTTTCCCCGATCATCTCGACTATCATCAGACGCTGCACGCATATGCTACAGAGAAAAAAAAGCTTTTTCAGTTGGCCCCTTTTGCAATCTACAATGCAGATAGTCCATGGACTGAATTTATGAAAGAGAAAGGGGATTTTCTTACCTTTGGGATTGATCATCCCGCCGATATTTTTGCTGAAGAGATTCGATTTGAGAAAAAAGAGACTATTTTCCGAGTCAAAGGAGAGCTTTTTGCCTCTTCTTTAACGGGGAAATTTAATCTCTTAAATCTTTTAGGGGCAATTGCTGTAGGAGTCCATTTGGGAATTGACTTGCCACAACTCTCTTCTATTTTTCGCAAAACTTTTCTGATCCCCGGAAGGATGGAAAGAGTTTCAAGTCAAACGGGGGTTGAGCTTTTTGTCGATTATGCTCATACAGGAGAAGCGCTTGATCAAGTGCTAAGATCTTTGAAAGATCTCGCTCCTAAAAAGCTCATCGTCGTCTTTGGCTGTGGAGGAGGGAGGGATCCTATGAGGAGAAAAGAGATGGGCATTGCCGCATCGAAGTGGGCAGATGATGTCATTGTGACAACAGATAATCCAAGAGGCGAAGAGCCAGAGGAGATTTGCCGGCAGATTCTTGAGCATGTGTCTCCAGAAAAAGCGATCTTTGAAATCGATCGGGCAAAAGCGATTCGACTTGCGATCCAAATGGCAAATCCAGGTGATCTGATTCTGATTGCGGGAAAAGGTCACGAGAAGACGCAAGTCTTCAAGCATCGGACGCTTCCTTTCGATGATGTGTTGATTGCAAAAGAAGAGTTGCAAAAGAGAACTCCTTCTGGAATCCTCTCCTCTTTTGCATGAATAGGTGCATGAATAGGTTTTTCTTCTTCCTCTTTTTTTCGCTGCGCCTTTTTGCCTATGCGCCCATTATTGTGCTCGATCCAGGTCATGGAGGGCATGATCGAGGCGCACGGGGAGAAAAACCATTTTGCGAGGAAAAAAGGGTCTCTTTACAAACAGCTCGCCTTGTGAAAAAATATCTCGACCAACTTGGTTACCGAGTGGTGATGACGCGTGAGACAGATGCTTTTGTCCCTTTACAAAGAAGAGTTGAGATTGCAAGGCAAGCGGGATCACAAGCGTTTGTGAGTTTGCATTTCAATTCGGCGAAGAATCCAACGGCTCAAGGAATTGAAATTTTTTTTCATGATGGGGATGAAAAAGCGAGGTCTTCTGCTTCGAAACGCTTAGCTGAAACTGTCCTTTCCCGCTTAATCAGAAGAACCTCGGCCCAGTCGCGCGGGGTCAAGCGAGGGAATTTTTTTGTGATCCGCGAGACAAAGATGCCTGCGATTCTCATCGAAGGGGGGTTTATCTCCAATCCGACAGAAAGGGCGCAGCTTAGGTCCTTGGAATACCAAGAGAAACTCGCTAGGGGGATTGTTGACGGGATTGATACCTATTTTCGAAAAGGAAACGTTCTCGGCGGGAGTTGAACCTGCGACCTGTCGCTTAGGAGGCGACCGCTCTATCCACTGAGCTACGAGAACATACGAGAACATAGGAAAAGAGGTTTGTGGGATTCATTTTAATCTCAATCTCAACTACCCTCAAGAGAAAAAAAAGGATAAGACGATGGAAGCAGATATTGGTTTGATCGGTTTGGCTGTGATGGGGCAAAACCTTGTTCTCAATATGGAGGATCACGGATTTACGGTCGCTGCCTTTAATCGAACGTATGAGAAGACAAAAGAATTTCTTGAAGGGCCTGCCAAGGGGAAAAAGATCCTCCCCTCTCAAACGCTGAAAGACTTTGTCGCCCTTTTGAAAAGACCGCGGAAGATCATGTTGATGATTAAAGCGGGCGATGCAGTTGATGAAACGATCAACCAGCTCCTCCCTTTTCTTGAGGCGGGAGATATTGTGATCGATGGGGGAAATAGCCATTTTCCCGACACGCAGCGCCGG
>DATECD010000061.1:0-2192 GCA_035287065.1 Chlamydiales bacterium
TCTTCTGTTCTTTGTTGGATCAGTTTTTTCCTCTTAGACTTGAGATATTTCTCTAACTTCAAGATCAAAAACAACTTTTCTTCATTGATTTCGGGCTGGAAACGTCGAGCACTCAGCTCTCGCAGCAAATAATCTCTAAGAGCAATCATGCTTTCTGTTACAAGCCTATGCCCTCCTGCGGCAATTACCATTCTCTTGTTGATATCTGAAGGGTATTCCACATACTTCGAGTTTATTTGATCAGTAAGAAGAGGATTTAAGGCAATGATCAACTCGCCTCGCTTTTCTCTTAACGACTCATCCCCCTGGTCTAATGTTTGAACTTCCTCTTCAGTTAACCCCTCAAAAAAACTTATGATTTTAAATAAACTTTGAAAGGCTTCTATTCGATCAGTAAGTATTTCTTTCTTTCCTTTTTCAGTTTTTATCTCTCTTTTCCTGTCGTAAATAATTAAGAATTTTTGCGATTCAGTGTCTCTTAAAACCCTTTTTATGGTACGCGTTCAGGGGATATAGGGGGTAGTATTAAAATCTTTCATAGTGTATATTGTTCTGTCTATGGAAGACGAGTCTCAGATCAACTGGAAAGAACGCTACTTCGAGCTGCTTAAGGAAGTCGAGGCGCTCAGAGCTGAAGTCAAAGCACTTCGAGAGCAACTCAATGCAAACTCCAAAAACAGCTCCAAACCACCCTCTCAAGATCCGTTTCGTCTCAAGAGAAGCTCCACTCCCTCCGGTCGCAAACAAGGCGGTCAACCTGGTCATCCCGGCCACAGCAGAGCTCTTGTACCACCGGACCAAGTGGCTAAAATAATCGACCTACTTCCATCGGGTTGCCCAAACTGCTCCAGTACAAAATTTAACTCCAAGCTTATTTCCATTGAGTATCGGCAAGTGATCGAGTTGCCAGAAATCAAGCCTGATGTAACTCAATACAACATCCATACTTGTCGCTGTGAAAAATGTGGAAAACGTGTCCGAGCGGACGTTCCGATCGAGGCGGAGAAAGGCTTCGGTCCGAGACTCATGGGCTTTCTGACAATGCTAGGAGGCGAAGGTCATCTCAGCAAACGAAAGATCTGCTCAATAACAGGCTATCTTGGAGTAAAGATCTCCTTGGGCGGACTCTCCAATATCCATCGACTTGCCTCAGATCTTTTGAAGAAACCCTTTGAAGAGATTAAAGAAGCCGTTTTATCAGCAGAAAACGTGAATGGCGATGAGACGAGCTGGTCTCTTTGTGGAAAACGACACTGGATGTGGACCGGAGCAAGCTCGAAAGCCACTTTTTTCCAAATAGATCCATCTCGCAGCCAAGAGGCGTTTAAGAGAGTCTTTTGCGGATTCGAGAACATCCTGACAACAGATAGATACGGAGCTTACAACCTGTATGCAGGGAAGAAGCAGGCCTGTTTAGCCCATATTCTCAGAGATTTTATCAAGATGAGTGAGCGTAGCGGTGCTGAAGGAGCCATTGGCAGAATTTTGCTCGGAGAGCTGAAGGAGATCTTTGGCCACTGGAAAAAGTTTAAGAGCCCAGAGATACCACGTTTAAAGCTTCAAGAGGGTGTAAAAAATCATGTTCAAAACATCTATGATGCTCTTCATGTGGGAGCAGGAGCAGAACAGACAGGGAACAAGAGTCAGGCACTCTGCTACGATTTACTAAACAGATTCACAACTCTATGGACTTTTTTGGAGCAAGAGGGGGTCGAGCCAACAAATAACCTTGCCGAGAGAGGGCTCAGGCCCTGTGTTATTGCAAGGAAACTCTCGAATGGGAGTCAGTCTGAATGGGGAATAAAATATAGCGAACGAATCATGACGGTAGTATGCACTCTTAAGCAGCAAACTGGAAATGTCTTTGAATATCTGACACAGGTATTTTTTTCTCGCCTGAAAAAGGGGCCGGCACCACCTGTTTTTGGGTAAGGATCAAGCGTCCCTAAAAATAGCCCCCTCCTAATACCCCCTGAACGCGTACCCTTTACAGAATATTCATTAATGTTCTATTTTTTCTACTTATATACAGTCATTTAAATCGATTCGCGATTTATAGAATGGGAGGGAAAATTGCACCAATACCCAAAACATTTCATCCAGGGAATGTTATTGTGTGCAACACTTGCCATGCCTTTGCATTCCCATGCTATCATCCTTCTTCCGATATCACGCATCAAAAAGACATTCCT
>DATECD010000062.1:0-7145 GCA_035287065.1 Chlamydiales bacterium
GTTATGATCCACTGCAACGGGGGTTGGTGCAAAAAGGGGGGCAACTTCATGCTGAGAAGGAGCCACCTCATTATGACGCGTCTTCAACGGGATCCCCATCTGAAGCGCCTTCTCTTCAAAATCCCTCATAAAGGCAGCAACTCTTGGCTTCAACGCTCCAAAATAGTGATCTTCTAACTCTTGCCCTTTTGGAGACCTTGTTCCATATACCGTTCTACCCGCTAGCAAAAGATCTGGTCTTTGTATGTAGAAACTTTGATCGATCGCAAAAAACTCCTGCTCAACTCCCAATGTAGAAAAAGCGCGAGTCGCAGGAATCTGACAAAGGCGAAGAAGACGCATTGCTGCCAAAGCCATTTTCTCTTCGGAGCGCAAAAGAGGGGTTTTGTAATCTAGTGAAAAACCGTCCCAAGAGAAAAAAAGAGCGGGAATACATAAAATAAGGCCGCTACCCCCCTCCCAAAGAAAAGGGTCAGCTGTAGGATCCCACGTCGTGTACCCTCTTGCTTGATGCGTAGCGCGCAGTCCACCTGTTGGGAATGAAGAGGCATCAGGCTCTCCTCTTAAAAGATCTTTTCCTTGGAAATTCTCTACTGTCTTGCAAAAACTCCCATCTGCCCATTGCAAAAATAAGTCCTGCTTTTCTGCGATGATCCCCGTAAGGGGCTGAAACCAATGCGCAAAGTGGGTAGCACCCTTTTTAAGAGCCCACTCTTTCAAAACTTGTGCAATCGCATCGGCATTACTTGAATCAAAACGCTCTTTTCCCTCTCTTGCACTCTTTAGATTTTGGAACACTTTTTTAGGAAGAGACTTCTCCATCTCATAGAGATGGAAAACAAAAGAGGCAAATTGGGGGGAGTCTATAGGCGTTGTCATCTCTCGATACTCTCTCTCTCCATAATTTTCTCTTCAATCTCTTCTATCGCTTGGCTTACATGCTCCAATCGCCCCTTTTCTAAATCAATCCATTCACGCAAATAGATCGACTGCTGAAAATCTAAAGAGGACCCACCCAATTGCTTGCGATACCCATCCAACATCTCTTTGATCTCTTGCCTGCGCTTTTTCTTTTGCTGTAACACAAGCTGCAAATTCTCTAAAAGATTTCCTTCTTGTGCCTGAAGAAAAACGTCTTCTTTTTTTTCAGCGAGAAGATCTTGAAAAGATCGGATCTGCACCCATAACTTCCTTTTTTCCCATTCCGTTATAGAAAGTTTTTCTATCTCCCTTGCAAGTTCATCCAACTTTTCAGAAAAAGCGGGTACATCCAAAGAGGAAGCCTCATTCTGCAAAAAGCTCATTGCCCCTTGGACTTTTGCCATCCCCTCTTTTTGCAATTTTATACGCGTTTTCTCTTCTTCAATAGCAACTCTTGCCTTCTCTCCCTCTTCTTTTGCTTTCGCAGCTCTTTCTTCAGAAACAATTCGCTTTTTTTCTAAAAATTCTTTTTTACTCTCTTTTTCAACGGCCCGAACAAGATCCCAGCATTCACTGAGTTTCTCTCTTGTTCGGTGAAAACTTGAGCTATTCAATGTGAATATTTTAGCCATCCCCTGCAAAGCTTTAATCTCATCTCGAAGTTGGTGATAAGGCGCAAGAGCGATCTGGTCTCCTTGAAAATATTGAGAGACAAATTGTTCCACATCTTGCTCAAACTCTTTGCTAATCCGATCGATGAGCTCTTTGCGCTTTGGAAAGACAAGATCCCCCATGTGGGAAAGTCGCTTAAAAAATTTCGTTTTAAAGCGAATCCTCATATCTGTCTTCATCACCTCTTTGCGAAGCGCATTCAAGCGACTCGCCCAGGTATTGAGAAGAGATAACTCTTTTTGAATCGTAGAATAGAGCTCCCCTTTTTTTCCGATAATTGCACTCTCTGCAATTTGCGGAATCGATCCACTCTGAGCTAACTCTTCAAAGCGGGCAATTTCTTGCTCAAGTGAGTGAACAGCAAGCTCTATCTGCTCGATTGCAAAGGCACTCTCCTCCTCCACAATCTCTTTCAAGCGGCGAGCCTCTACAGTCAACTCCACATACTCATCCCAAAGCTTTGAGCGAATGGCTGGGTTCAGATTCTCTTTGAAATAGGGAAGGAGATATTTGCGCACTTCCCAAAAGTCGCGAAACTGCGGACTTCCCTCTTGGGAAATAGCTGCTCGCATGAATTTTAACCCAAAATCGATCTTCTCTTCAGAAGTCGCAAATTGGTTAACCTTCCCGCTAAACTCCTGCAGGGCAGGACTTAATCTAACCTCCCCTTTTGTCTCTTTCTCAAGTTTCTCTTCATTACTTGGGGAATCGGTCGATGAGTCCATGATCTTTGGTCCTGCTGATTGGGAAAAAACTAACGGTCAAGCATATCGCAATTTTTCCTTTTGCACAAGTAACGGTTTTCCCTTGCATCTTTTTTCTAAAAAAAATTATGAATGAGGACTATGCGAAACGCAACACTCCTTCTTGTTGGACTTCATACACTCCTCTTTGCTCAAAACCCCTTATCAGAAGAAGAGCTCTCTTCTGCGACTTTAAATATTGAGATCGAAGCGAAAAGCGTTCTCAACCAAAAACCTTTGTGGGAGAAATGGTGCGCGCAACAATCCACCCCCATCTCCTCAACTCTTCCCCAAAAAGAACTCCCCCCCTCTTCTAACGAGGGGAGCCCCTTTTTTGATGTCTCTTTCCTCATCTGGCAATCAAAAATGTGGGGCATGGAATTTGCTGCAAAATCCACCATCCCAACCAATGAAGGGACTAGTGTTGTCTCTTTAAATGAAAAAATTTCTGTACCCGATTTCGCCTGGCGTCCCGGAGTTAAGTTTGAGGTAGGTTACCAATTTGCTTTTGACAACTGGGATGTAGATGGGAGATGGACCTGGTACCGAGGCGAGACGACCCACTTAAAAAAACATATCGATCTACAAACAAACCCCACGGGACTAGGCGTTGTCCCCCTTTGGTTTTACCCTTTTTATACAGTCCTTTCCCCTAGCGTGATTCGTTATTTTGAGGCAACTTCAAGCTGGCGCCACTATTTCAATTCTCTTGATCTAGAGATCGGTCGCTTCTCTGCAATCTCCACCAAAACCGATCTACATCTTTTTGCAGGAGTAAAAGGGGCTTGGATGCACCAATACTACCGAGTTGAATATGAAAATGGATCTACGATTGAGGCGATTTTTCCAGGACAAAGTGGAACTACCCCCTACACATTGCTTCAAAGCACAGTTGTTTTTGACAACAAAACTTGGGGAGGAGGTCCTCGAGCTGGCTTTGATTCAAGATGGAAACTGGGCTATGGAATCGCTGTCGACATCAATGGAGCCTTTTCTCTTCTTTATTCCGGCGCTAAAACAACGCGCAATCAACGCGATCTAAATCTCCAAACAGACATCGATGAAGAAACTACCTTTCACGTGAAACTTGAAACCGATTCTAAGCAACTGAAGCCCGTCTTAGAAATGCAGCTCGGAGCCGATTGGAAATATGACTTTTCTCAACTAAGCCAAGTGGGACTCGCTATTCTCTATGAACTTCAATATTGGTGGGGACAAAATAATATAAGAAGAGGGTATTCCCATGTACTTCCCGGAGGAACTTTCCCTTCTAGAGGAGACCTTCAAATGCATGGTTTAACAGCAACAGCTTCTTATCGGTATTAAAGATGATGAAATTCCGCTTCTCGCTTCTCGCAATCCCCCTTCTCCTCTTTGCAAAAAGTCCCGTCCTTCTCTCTTTAGAAAAAGCGAGTCAAAAAGGCGCAGTTACCCCGCCTCCCCAAGAATCGCCTTTGATCTTTACGCAAGAAGAGGCTCGTGGCGATTTTCGGACAGAATTTACATTTCTTTACTGGCAAGGCTCTGAAGATGGTCTAGAATTTGCAGCGAAAAACCAGCCGCGCTTTCCCTCCTCTACAACCTTATCGACAAATCTCTCTGCAAGTCTTATTTCGCCAGAATTTTCGTGGGAACCTGGATTTAAATTTCTTTTTGGCTACCATTTTGCAGATTCTTCATGGGATCTAGATGGACGTTGGACTTGGATCTTTTTCAAATCAAGTGGTTCGGCCTCCAACCCGATTTCCAGTGATGGAAAAGGACTTTTCCCTATCTGGATTGCTCAGCAAGCAGCGATTGCCTCAACACCTGTCTATGCAAATAGCAGCGCTACCCATTTTCTCCACTTCAACACATTTGATATTGACTTAAGCTGCAGTGGCGGCCTCTCTAAGGCGCTTTTTTTCAAAGTGCTTGGTGGACTTAAAGGGATCGCCATCGATCAAAAATATAACGTCTCCTACTCCAACGGTTTTTCTGATGGGACAAATGAGATGCTAAGCTCCACTGCTCATCTGAAAAACAAGTGCAATGGCTTAGGCCCAAGATTTGGCTTAGGCACGCGCTGGGGATTTCCAGGTGAGATCTCTTTAATTGGGGAATTTGCTGTTTCCTCTGCCCTATCTCAAATGAAGACAAAAAGGGAAGATGTTTCCTTAGGATTGACTTCTGGCACATTGCAAACTGTTAACATCCACTCCAACGAATCTTTTTGGGTCTGGAGACCGTTGATTGAAGCGAAAGCTGCTGTGAATTGGAACTATTTATGGGGAAAAAGGGGGCTTCTTGCTTTAGAAGTTGCCTATGAGATGCAGCAATTTTGGGAACAAAATATGATGATCCGCTACGCTGACTCTGCAATCTTTTTTGCAGCCTTCAATTCGCGCGGCAATCTTTTTGTCCAAGGACTTTCTCTTTCAGCAACGGTAGGTTATTAAATGCATCTAATACTTTTTTTTCTGCTTCTTGCAACTTCCCTTTTTGCAACACTAGAAGCAGATCCTGTTTTCACACCTCCTGCGCAAGAGGAATACCTACCTTCTCCCAAAAAATCAAAACCACTTGCAACACTTAGCGACTACATCTTTTTCGCAGTGGATCTTCTCATCTGGGATTCTGAAGAAGAAGGGTTAGAGTTTGTCTATAAAAACAAAAATTCGCAAATCAACCAATCTCTCACTTCTTATAAACCAAAATCAAAATTTGACCCCGCCTTTCGCGCCAGCCTTGGGGGCTTTCTCCCTTATGATGAGTGGTCATTAGGCGCTGTTTACACTTACTATTCGACGGAAAGAAATCGAACCGTCTCCACATCCTTCAACCCCACAGCAGCTCCAGGTCCCGGTCTCATTGCCGTTTGGACCTATCCAGCTGCCTTTTCTAATAACAACACCGCTGCAAGATTTGAAAAGGCAAAAAACAGCTGGGACATGCATGTCTCTTTTCTCGATTTAAGTTTGGAAAGGGAATGTAAGGTAGGCTCTCAGTTTGCGATCACCCCCGAATTTGGGATCCGCTCAGCTTGGATTCATCAACGCTACACAGTCAATTACTCGCAAGGCAATGTGATCACGCCAAACGCAGGTTCGCCCATCACAGTCCTCTCATCAGCAATTGATATGAACTGCCTTTCCAATAACGTTGGCCCCCTTTTTGGCTTAAAAACCTCTTGGACCTTACTGAAAGGCTTAAACTTTTTTGCTAACTTCTCCACCTCCCTTCTCGCCTCCCGTTTCCATTTAGGCCGTGGCGAAACGGACCGCTACACAACAAGTGGTACAACCTACACAGAATCAATTGATCTCAGTGAGAAATATTGGACATTTCGCCCCCAAGCCGACCTTTCCATCGGATTTAGCTTCAACATCCACCTCTCCCCCATCGATTACTTCGTCAGCGGCGCTTACGAAACACAAAACTGGTGGAAACAAAACGGCCTATTGCGCTACATCGACGAACTCAATGCAACAAGCGGCGGCGCCTACGTCTCCCAAACCCAAGGGAACCTCATGTTCCACGGCCTGACACTTGAGACTGGGATTCGTTACTAAAATTTAGTGAGGAAGGCTCAAATGCTCAAGCTCGGAAAAGCCATCATTCTTCCGGGGCCATTCTGAAACTAAAAGTATAATTATTTTATTACTAAAACTGACCTGTTTTGTTAATATCCCCTCCCAGTAAATGCATATTAGCATCAGGTTGCAAACAAGGAGCCCAAGCCCAATGACTATTGAAGAAATAACCCTTTTTGCTACGGCCGCCATACATAGCGATTTCAATGGAGGAAAAGATTTTCGCCCAATCGCTTGGGCCATGTTCCCTAGGATCTATCACACCCATAAAACCGGCAAAAAACAGTCCAATGAAGGCAAGTGGTGTCACCACAATCCTTGCAATATCTTTGGCACATGCAACACATCGTCTTTTCAAGTGATATGATGAATCATCCAAATTTTCTTGTGCGATATCTGATATCGACCACGTGAAATGCGCAAACGAAAAAACTTTGAAAATTCGATACAGTGCATTAATTGTTAAAGTGATTGCATTTCCTATAACACCGAGTGAAACACCTAAAAAAAATAATTTTAATCTTAGCTCCCAACAAGGTTGGTTTTGATATGAAGCGCCAGATAGGCTGTCTTTAATCCAACGTAACCTACCAGATGTCATATATGTCTTATTGTCCTCTGACTTACGATATACAAGTGCATGACCAGGTTTTGTTGGGAATACTTCATCAAGCGCGTATTGTTTACTAATTGTGTCGTTTTGAATTTCAGTTTTGACTACTGTATTATCAAAAAAATCCGGCACAAGATCTTCTTCCCATTCCCCACCCGGGAGAAAGCTTGCCAGGCTTAGTTTAAATGGTTTTTTGTTCACCCCTGTATTGTCAGGTTCCATGTTTTCCATGCTCTGATAATTTACTGCTCGAACTAAAGAACTAGACATACTTTTCTCGTTTTTATTTAATAAATTATAAACTACTTAGATTTAAAAATCAATAATTTATTATTAACCGGCCGGAAGCATAATGACAGACATATTAAATGCCGTTTTACGGGGTTATTAAGAACGATATTGGTTCCTCCGCGTCAAATCAACGATAGGAAAGATAAAACGAAAAAACGATAGAAGCCCCCTAAGAGTAAATGGTTTAAGTGACATGTGCTTACGTCTTAAGGCTCAAGTCAACGCGCCTTTTTGTGCGTAGCACAATACAGATAGTAAAAGAGCCTTATGGAATAAAGAAAAAGCGGATAGAGATGCGTAAAGAAAATGATCATTTGCTTTTTCTTTATTCCA
>DATECD010000063.1:0-3187 GCA_035287065.1 Chlamydiales bacterium
GCAGAAATTTACGGCAAAGTAGATGGCTGTTCTTTGGGAAGAGGCGGGTCGATGCATCTCATTGATCTAGAAGCGGGCATCATTGGGACAACTCCGATTGTCGGGGGCAGCCTTCCTGTGGGCGTGGGAGTTGCCTTTGCCTCAGCAATGAAGGGCGAAAATAAGGCGACCGTGATCTTTTTTGGCGAAGCCGCCACAGAAGAAGGTGTTTGGGCCGAAAGTATTAATTTTGCTGCCTTAAAAAAATTGCCGATCCTCTTTGTTTGCGAAAATAACTTATATTCTGTGTATTCCCCTTTATCTGTAAGACAGCCGCCAGAAAGAAGCCGCGCAGAGATTGTCCGAGCACATGGAATCTTTGCTCTCCAAGGGTATGGAAATGATGTGGAAGAGGTATTTGATATTACGCGGCAAGCAATGCTTAAAATTCGAGAAAATAAAGGTCCTTGCTTTGTCGAGTTCGATACCTATCGCTACCGAGAACACTGCGGTCCCAATGTAGATGATTCGGCGGGTTACCGCCCTAAAGAGGAAGTCGACTACTGGCACGCGAGATGTCCACTCAAGACGCACGAACAGCGCCTCCGAGAACAGTCTCTTTTGAATGACGCCTCTTTAGCTGGAATGAAACGAGAAATTACCCAAGAAATCGAAGAGGCCTTTGCTTTTGCTGAAAAAAGCAGCTTCCCAATTTACAATCCGAATGAACCGATTTATGCACTTCCCGAGGGGTCATGAGCAGAGAAATTAAGTTTCATCAGGCAATCCTCGAAGCAACCACGCAATTGATGGAATCAAACCCAGATGTCTATGTCATTGGACTGGGAGCTCCCGATCCCAAAGGACTTTTTGGAACAACGATGGGACTAGAGGAAAAATTCGGCCCGAATCGAGTCATGGATATGCCTGCGTCTGAAAATGCAATGACTGGCATTGTGATTGGATCGGCCTTAATGGGAATGCGCCCTATCATGACCCATCAAAGAGTTGATTTTTCCCTCTTAGCCTTAGATCAATTGATCAACAACGCCGCCAAGTGGCATTACATGTTCGGCGGCAAGGGAAGCGTTCCTATGGTCGTCCGAATGTTCATCGGCAGAGGCTGGGGACAAGGCCCTCAACACTCTCAAACACTGCACAGTATTTTTGCGCATATTCCAGGACTAAAAGTCGTCATGCCATCCAATCCTCACGATGCAAAAGGTCTGTTCATTTCCTCTGTTCAAGACAACAACCCTGTGATTTTTTTAGAACACCGCTGGCTCCATAATATTTTTGGCGAAGTTCCGGAAGAGATGTATAAAACTCCTTTAGGAAAGGCCAAAGTCGTCAATCAGGGAACCGATATCACGGTGGTGGCTTGCTCTCATATGACCTTAGAAGCTTGGAGAGCCATCCGTCTATTGGAAAAGGAAACCATTTCAGTTGAATTAGTAGATCTTCGCACGCTCAAACCTCTGGATAAGGAGACCATCCTTGAGTCGATCCAAAAAACAGGAAAACTCCTAGTCGTAGATCCCGATTGGAAAACATGCGGGTTTGCATCGGAAGTTTTGGCTGTTGCTGCGGAAGAGGGGATGCAATTTCTGAAAGCACCTCCTGCTCGCCTCACCTATCCAGATCATCCCTGTCCAACAAGCTGGACATTAGCGAACCACTACTATCCTACATCGAAAGACATTGCCCTGAAAATTTTACAAATGATGGGAAAACCCGTGCATGCAAAGGCATTGCTCGAAGAAATTATCCTCCATCGCTCGCAAAAACCCCTCGATGTCCCAGATGCGGCATTTAAGGGACCTTTTTAAAATGTAAAGCGGCTTTACATGATTACTCAGATAGGCAAAGAAATCGATTTACTGCAGAACTTCCCCAAAGTAAAGCGAGATATTCAACAGAGATCTGAAAAAAAAACGGAAGAAGATCGGGCGATTGCCCGTCAATTTGGGAAAGAGTTTTTTGACGGATCTCGCAAATGTGGGTATGGCGGGTATCATTATCACCCTAAGTTTTGGCAAGGCGTAGTCCGCGATTTTCAAAACTATTATCACCTGACTCCGCAAAGCAAAGTGCTGGATGTGGGATGTGCTAAAGGTTTCTTATTATATGATTTTATGAAGCTTATCCCAGGAATTGAAGTGGCAGGAATTGACATCTCTTCTTATGCAATTGAACAGTCTCCAGCCGAAATCAAGCCGTTTTTAAAGGTGGCTGACGCAAGAAAAATCCCATTTCCCGATCGCTCTTTTGATCTCGTGATCTCCATCAATACCGTCCACAACTTTGAGGGGCAAGATCTGGCTCAATCCTTCCAAGAAATAGAACGGGTGAGTAAGGGAAATAGCTTTATTGTCGTAGATGCCTATCGCAATCAGCAAGAAAAAGAGCTTCTTTATCATTGGAACCTCACCGCGCGAAGCATTTTACCGGTAGAGGACTGGAAAACTCTTTTCAAAAGAGTCGGCTATTCGGGAGACTACTTTTGGTTCATCCCATAAGAGACTATCTCAATAAAAAAAGGTTGTTGTTATGTCAGAAATAAGCGTTTTAGAAGGGATTTTCCAAACACTTCCCCACTTAAAAGATCAACATTCTCCTCAATCAGCCCCCTATCAATTTTTAAAAAAGATAGTAGACATGGAAATTGAGAAACTGTTCAGCGACTCTTCTATGCAGAAGAAGTCTTTTGGCCCCTTTGGCTCTCTCATTTTTCCTCATTTCAAAATGGGGACTATCAGTTCTCCGGATCTTTTCGTTCTCGATGAATTGATTCTTTTTAGTTTTTATTGGATCAATCAGTCCCGCTACAAAAAAGTGTTAGATATCGGCGCAAACATCGGTCTTCATTCCATCATCCTATCTCGTTGCGGCTTCGAAGTTCAACTCTTTGAACCAGATCCTGTCCATTTTGGCAAAATGGAAGAACTTTTTAAATGGAATGAGATCCGTGTATCGAAAGCTCATCGCGCTGCTGTCTCAGATAAAAAAGGGGAAGCGGAGTTTGTGCGTGTATTGGGAAATACGACATCGAGCCATTTAGCAGGCTGCAAACAGCCCTATGGAGATCTCGAACGATTTCAAGTTCCTATCCTCAATATTCGCGATTTCATTGGTTGGGCAGACTTAATTAAGATGGATGTAGAAGGTCATGAAAATACAATCATTCTGGCCACTACAGTAGAGGACT
>DATECD010000064.1:0-2493 GCA_035287065.1 Chlamydiales bacterium
GTCGCTTACGCAAAACAAGAGCAAAATAAGGAAAAAGAGGGAGCTTCCTTTTCCAGGAAAGGAACGCGCCTCGATATTTGGTCTAAAAACCAAGAAAAGACTTGCTAAAAGGGGTCGAAAGTGAAAAGCTCATTTATATAAGTCAGAATTTTTCGTATCGTATGAGGGTTCTCGATGAATGCAATAATCCGCATAGGGTGATTGCACTTGGGACAGCACAGAGGATCCACCTCGAAAATTCTAGCCAAGAGCTTGGCCCACCGGAATAAACCGGCTTTACTGGGCTGTTTTTTGTCTTCGGCGCAATCTTGTTTTTCTGTATTGGTTTTTGGATCTTGATTGATACTTGTCTCCTGAAAGGGTCCTTTTTCTTGGGCGATATTTGCAGGAATGATTTCTTTGTTAGCCAGAAGTGCGATCTTGGCTCGAAGAGGGGAGTTTGGAGCCAAAACGCCATGATAATGATGGCGGTGACGGTGGGGAGGGATGATGGAGATAATAGCGAAGTCGTTTGGGAAGAGAGAGAACCCATTGACGAACAGGTGCTTTAGGGAAAACATTGTCAACCAAATGAGCAGCGATTCGTACCATATGACGTGTAGGGAGGTGCTGACATGCAAAGTGAATTCTTGACTCAAATTTGAGGTGTATCGAAAATGATTGCTGACGTTAAAACGAGCGAAATCTTTGAATAAGCTTTCAAAAGCATCTGCATCTTTATCAGGCTATTCTCGATTTATCAAATCCTTAAAAGAAAAAGTTCGATCGGCTCAATTGAAGGCTTCTGTTGCAGTCAACCAAGAATTGATCAAGCTCTATTGGGAGCTGGGCAGGGATGTCGTAGAACGACAGGAAAAGGAAGGTTGGGGATCGAAAGTCATCGAAAGAATAGCCAAAGATCTGCAAAACGAGTTCCCTGGAATAGAGGGTTTTTCTAGAACTAACATCTTCAGAATGAGAGCATTTTATACAGCTTATAAGATTGTCCCACAATCTGTGGGACAATTGGAAAATCTTCCTGTTTTTCAGATTCCGTGGGGACACAATATAGCTATTATAGAAAATGTCAAAAATATGAACGAGCGCCTCTGGTATGTAAACATGACCATCGAAGAGGGGTGGGCTAGAGATGAGTTAATAGGATCTATAAAGAGAAACTGGTTCAAAAGGTACGGTAAAGCCATCACTAATTTTGAGTCGCGTCTTCCCAGTCCTCATTCTCATCTAGCACAACAGACATTGAAGGATCCGCTACATTTTGACTTTCTAGAGATTAGAGACGAACACCACGAGCGAGAACTAGAAGATGGTCTTCTGGATCACATAGAGAAATTCATGCGTGAGTTAGGGCAAGGGTTTACTTTCTATGGTCGTCAAGTGTCTATTGAAGTCGGAGGAAAGGACTTCTTCATCGATTTGCTATTTTATCATGTAAGGTTACGTTGCTATTTTGTCATCGAACTCAAAGCAACCGACTTTAAGCCAGAATTTTCTGGAAAGATGAACTTCTACCTCACAGCTGTTGACAAACTCCTCAAACATGAAACGGACAATCCTTCAATTGGCCTCTTAATCTGCAAAAGAAAGAACGACTTTATTGCCGAGTATGCTCTTCAAGACATACGTAAGCCTATGGGAGTGGTGGGTTATGAAACAAAGATTGTCGAAGCTTTACCTCAAAAACTACAAGGTAAGTTGCCAACAGTGACTGAAATTGAACTTGAGTTGAATAAATTGTCAAAAATCAAGGTGAGGAAGGTCAAAAAGAAGTAAAGATGAATAAATCTCTAGTTTTAATTGTCTGCCTAATTACATTCTTATTTGTGGCCCACAGCGATGTCTATGCAAGCGACAAGGGAAGTGTTGATCTTGAAAAGATCGATTCCCAAATTGAAAAAGCCTTGAAGATATTTCATATTCCTGGTGCCGCCATTGGAGTTGTTGTAAAGGGAAAGACTGTTTTAGCCAAAGGGTATGGTAATCAGGGGCCTCTTTTGGAATAGCCTGTTACAGAACATACTGTGTTTGGGATAGGTTCTTGTACGAAGGCATTTACAGCTTATTCTATTGGTCAATTAGTTGACAAAAAGGCTATTTCCTCTTGGGATGATCCGATTCAGAAATATATCCCTGGACTCGTTCTATGGGATCCTTACATCACTGAGCATGCTTCAATTCGTGATCTTTTGACTCATCGAACCGGATGGTGGGGTAGTGACTTTTTAGCTTTTAATGTTGCTCTTAGTCGTGAAGACCTTGCGCAAAGGTTTCATCTCTTTAAACCTAAGGATGGTTTTAGAGAAAGATATCATTTACCCGCGAGGAATCGAGGTAAACACGTATGGTCGTTCTGGGGCGCGGTGAGTAAGAAACTCCGAGCGGCTCTTGCAGAGCACTTTCGGGCGAGACATCGATCCAAGGATCCGCCTAAAGCTGATCCTTGTGACAGGAAAATCTCGAAAGTTGTCGGCGCAATTCCGGCACGCGAATCGT
>DATECD010000065.1:0-10239 GCA_035287065.1 Chlamydiales bacterium
AGGTATCCGTTCCTAACCCAATGCCTCCTGCAGCGCCATCTAAAGTTGTCGCATTGGTTCCAACGCTTCCACTCCCCGCGCCACCTCCACCTCCATTCCCAGCAGAAGAGGTTCACCCTGCGTATGTATTCGATGGACTTACGCCCCCTTGGTTATTTGCGCCGCCACCGCTTGTTCCCGTATATCCACCGCCGCCGCCACCAAGAAAAATTCCGCTACTTCCCGCTGCAGAACTTCCTCCCGCTCCTCCACTTGAATTACCTCCACCACCGCCGCCGCCATTTCCCCCTCCATTTCCCCCTCCAAAACCGCCGCCACCACCGCCACCACCAGAAACTCCTGCGCCGCTTCCGCCAGCTCCACCTGTTGCCTCATCTGAGTTAAAAATAAGAGCGCTTGTTGTCAAAGAGACGCCAGGATGAACATAGAGGCCGCCCCCTCCTCCAGCACCACCGCCTCCTCCCCACTCTCCAGTCCCCCCACTTCCTCCAATCGATGCGCAATCGAGAAGCGTGAAATTCGAAAGGGCAACTGTTGTCCCTGCAGCAAAAGAAAACCCTTGATAAAGGTTTCCTCCATTGATCGTGACGTTATTCCCAGATCCTGATGCAACGCTCAAATTTTCAGTAATTGCAGGGAGTGACTGGCTCAATGTGATTGTTTGCCCATTGATACCCGAACAATCGATCGTATCGCCGGCCGCAGAATTTAAAATCCAATAGGGAAGCGTTCCTGCAACAGCAGGATCATCGCTATTCGATGTAACTGCATTTGTCGCTCCATAGAAAAAAATGGGAATTATACAAAGAACTACAAGAATGCGCATGAATTTTTAGTATTCGCTTCTTTTTGGAGACTATACTGAAGATTAGTTCAAAGTCTAGGAAAGAACGTGTTCTAAGCAAGTAGAAAGGCGTATGTTGCGCTGGTAGGCCTCTTTTGCCTCTTTAATCCGCTTTTCTATTTCTTGAAAGAAATGAGGCTTCCCTTTTGTTCCATGAATTTCTGGTAAAAGTAATGGAGCTCCATATTCACTTGCTACCTTGTCGCGAGCCCACATGGAAATTACAGAGAAAATCTGCTCTATAAGCTCCCCTTTTTTCGGCGGCTCCTCTTTTTCAATAGCCTCTTCCATCTCTTTGATCCTCACTGCGCTCTCTGCCCAGGAAAGCTCTTTTGTAAGAATAGGAAAAAGAAATTTTTCTAATGGTTCCCCAAATCCAATATTTGTAACTACCCCCTCTGAAGAAAAATAGACCTCTGTTAAGCGTGAAACAATTGTAGGAAGTAAGTCTTTCGGACGAGCTGATAAAAAAATAAAATAGGTAGAAGCTGTCGGCTCTTCCAAAGTTTTAAGGAGAGCATTGGCAGATGTAGGGAGCATTCTCTCTATCTCTTCAACAAGAAAGACTCTAGCCACCCCCGCAAATGGCGCTTTATGGACAAGATCAATCAGCTCACGCATAGCCTCTATCGAATGAAGCCCACTTTTCCCCTCAGGTAAAAGGAGATGGAAGTCCGGATGAGAGTGCAACCGCTCTTGAGACGTTTGAAGAAGATGGCAAGCCACTTCCCTTGCAAAAAGGGATTTTCCAACACCCTTAGGTCCTGAAAAAAGAAGGGCATGGGAAAGCGTTCCTGAAGAGATGCGTTTTTGCAAAAAGTGCTTTACAGATTCATTCCCTACAATTTTCTCAAACATTTATTTATCTTTCCTATCGAATCCACAATATCACTCTTCTTTCTTCTCGACCAGCACTGCATAAAAAACGGTGTTGTTACACAAATCATTTTCTCCTCGCATCCTCCTCCTTAATTTGCTATTTCTAAAATCACAACATGGGTAAGGGTGCATGAGCGCAATATTTCTTTCCGCAGATACCGCAAAATCAATGAACGCTGAAGAGTGCTATCAAAAACTCCAAACCACCTCCAATGGACTTACCTCACAAGAAGCAGCCGACCGACTGAAAGCCTTTGGCCTCAATATTCTTCTAGAAAAAGAAAGATCTGCATTCATCCGATTTCTCCTCTATTTTTGGGGACCCATTCCCTGGATGATTGAACTTGCAGCGATTTTATCTATAATTCTTCGCCATTGGCCAGATCTAGCCATTATCTTAACTTTACTCCTCGTCACTGGCTTGGTTGGATTTTTCCAAGAGCGTCAAGCCAAACGCGCAATTGAGGCATTAAGAAAGCAGCTTATCTCTAAAGACGTTGTGAAACGAGATGGCAAATGGATAGAGACCAAATCTTCTCAAATCACATTTGGAGATCTTGTCCGTTTTCAGCAGGGCGATATCATTCCCGCAGATGTAAAGCTCCTTACCGGAAATGGGCTTTCGGTAAATCAATCGACATTAACAGGAGAATCTCTTCCCATATCAAAAAAAGTAGGGGATATTGCCTATTCTGGCTCCATCATCGTCGAAGGGGAAATGGAAGCCTTAGTGATTGCCACTGCAGAAAATACATTCTTTGGGAGGACAGCAAAATTAGTTGAAAAAATGGTTCCTTTTTCCCATTTTCAACAAGCTATTTTGAAAATTGGCCGTTACCTGATTTATATCAGCTTAGGGCTCGCATGTTTGATTGCCATCGTACAATTTTCCCGAGGCAATTCTTTTTTAGAGCTTGCGCAATTTGTCCTCGTATTGATTGTCGCCTCCATCCCCGTCGCAATGCCTGCTGTATTATCTGTCACAATGGCAATTGGAGCTTCCAGGCTCTTTAAAATGAACGCCATCGTCACAAAATTAGAATCCATTGAAGAGATGGCCAGTATGGCTGTCCTCTTCTGCGAAAAAACAGGGACACTAGACCAAAATAACTTGCAAAACGTCTCCCCAAATCCTTTATCGATCTTTGGTGTTCGAATCAAAATACTGACAGAAGATTCTCTTGCAACGGCAAAAGAACTCTCACACCAACTCCAAATTGGTGAAAGAATCTGCAAAGCTCAAGAGCTTCAAGGAAAAAACATCGAAGACTATGATGGAATTGCTGAAGTAACACCTGAGAATAAATTAGATATCATTCAATCCCTACAAAAAGATAACTACATTATCGGGATGACAGGTATTGCAGCTGCCGATTCTCCCGCATTAAAACAAGCCGATGTTGGAATTGCTGTTAGCGGTGCAACAGATGCAGCCCGTTCAGCAGCCTCCTTAGTACTCACTCAACCGGGTCTATCCGTCATCATTCAAGCGATCGAAGAAGCTCGTCATATTTTTGAAAGGATGAATAGCTACGCCATCTATCGGATCACAGAAACAATCCGCATCATGCTATTCATGGTCCTGTGCATTTGGATATACAACTTTTATCCTATTAATACGTTGATGATTATCCTTTTGGCTTTGCTAAATGATATTCCAATTATGACAATTGCCTATGACCACACAGTCCTTCAGACTTCTCCTGTTCGATGGAAAATGAAAAGAATTCTCACTCTGGCAGCTGTCCTTGGCACGATAGGGGTTTGCTCAACATTTCTTCTTATTATCATTGCAAAAGAGTATCTCAACTTATCACTTGGAGCTCTTCAGTCTTTGATTTTTCTTAAACTCTCTGTTGCAGGTCATCAAACCTTATTTGTCGTTAGGGCAAAGCATGCTTTCTTTAGCAAGCCTTACCCCTCTCCCATCCTTCTCACCGCCATTCTTTCAACACAAATCGTCGCTGCTCTACTCGTAGGATTTGGCATTTTAGTCACTCAAATTCCCTGGAGTTATGTATTTTACTTATGGTTATATACACTTGTCTGGATGTTCTTTGAAGATTGGGTGAAAAATTTTCTCTATCGGTATTTGGGACGTGAATAACTTTTTACGGACATGCATCGCACTGATGATCTAAAGCGTCGCAATCTGCTTGGTTAACCCATCCCCCACCAAAAGCTTGATAGATCTGGATGTAGGAAAGGAAGCTATTGCCCTTTGTCTCCTCATAGCTAAGAAGCCCGTCAAAAAGATGCCGTTCTGCATCGAGGAAATTTAGGTAATCAGTCTGCCCTTCTAGATAGCGCAAATTTGCAAGGTAAAGGTATTTTTTGAGCGCTTCAACACGAATCTTTTGCGTCTTAACCTCTTCTAGATAGATCTTATGAGCTGTCAACGCGTCATTTGCCTCTTTAAATGCCTTAAGCACTACTGAAAGATACGAGTGCAACGCCTCCTCTTTTTCAGCGCGCGCCTCTTCCAGATTCCCTGTCAAAGCAAAGCCGGTAAAGATCTGTTGCAAGATATCGGATCCAAAGTTCCAGACTTTAGACTGCTTTGTGAAAAGCTGATTAAAAGGGACACTCTCCGCACCCACTGAGCTATTGAAATTGATCTGCGGGAAAAACTGAGCTTTAGCCACTCCAATATTGGCATTCAGCGCGATCAAGCGCTCTTCTGCCGCCCGAATATCGGGTCTTTGATCCAAAAGATCTGACGGAAGAAAAGAAGGGATAGATGGGGGCATGATCTCAGCATCTAACGTTTTTCCCCGTGCAATAGCGCGAGAAGGAGCGCCAAGAAGAAAACTGATCTGATTTTCTGTCTCCGCAATCTGGATCTCAAAGTTTTCTACTGTAAGCTGCGCTTGTTCTACCTCAGTAATCGCCTGCTCCACTTCAATTTCGGAAGTAAGTCCCAACTCAAACCGCACTTTGGCTAGGTAAAGCGATTGCTCCCTTGTCTTTAACGTCTCATTCGAAATAGTAAGTTGCTGATCGAGCTGCCGAAGCTGGATGTAGCTACTCGATACAGCGCTTACAAGCCCCAAGACGACCGATCTTCTGGCCTCCACAGAAGTTAACCAAGAGTGGTAAGCAGCTTCTGCGCCGCTTCTCACTTCTCCCCAAAGGTCGACAAGATAAGACGCCTTAAGGACCAGACCAAAAAGATTAAATATCGGCTTGATGCCAGGTGGGAGCGCTGTCACAGAGCTAGATATTTTTTGGCGTGTTGAGAGGGCTTCTGTATTTAGTTGCGGATAGAACTGCGATCTTGCAATCGTAAGCATGGCTCGATACTGATCGACACGGGCAATCGCTGTTTTAAGGTCCTGATTGCATATAAGCGCCTCTTCGATCAGTTGATTTAATACAGGATCTTCAAACTGCTTCCACCACCCCTCATCCACGCTATTTTCTGTTGCAAGAGGCGTTCGCCAGCTAGCTTCATCGCAAAGAGGGGGGCGCTCATACTTTGGATGCATCGTACAGGAAGCAAGCGTTAAAAAAATAAAAGCCCTCTTCATCTCTTCTTTTCCCGATAAAGAAGCTTAAAAAAAAGGGGAACAAAAAAAAGAGCAAGGGTTGTTGCAGAAAGCATCCCCCCCATCACACCTGTACCAACAGAGTGGCGACTTGCAGCCCCTGCACCCTTGCTCATTACAAGGGGTAAAACCCCTAAGATAAATGTAAATGAGGTCATGATGATCGCTCGGAAGCGAAGTCGTGCTGCGGCAATAGCTGCCTCTTTGATCGAAAGCCCCTCTTTATGTTTTAAGATCGCAAACTCAACAATCAAAATCGCATTTTTTGCAGAGAGGGCAATCAAGGTGATGAGCCCTATCTGGAAATAGATGTCATCGGAAAGGCCTCTTAACTGGATAGCGACAAAAGCGCCAAAGATCCCAAACGGCACAGCAAAAAGAATGGCAAGAGGGACAGACCACTTTTCATAAAGAGCTGCTAAGATAAGAAAAATCACAATCAGTGCAGCTAAAAACACAACTCCTGAAGTCCCACCACTTGCAATTTCTTGATAGGCAGCTCCACTCCAAGCGGCGACGATATCTTCAGGAAGATCTAAAGAAAGCTCTTGCAACGCTTCAATGGCTTGTCCTGACGTAAAACCTGGAGCTGGCGCTGCTAAAAGCTCAACTGCAGAAAAATCGTTAAATCGCGAGACAAGAGAGGGCCCTTTATCAAGTTCAACTGTAAGAAGCGCTTTTAAGGGGACCATCTCATTTTGAGAAGAGCGTACATACATATCCCCAAGATCGGAGAGTTTTTCTCGCGCGCTAGGCTCTGCTTGTACAACGACTTGATAGACTCTCCCATATTTATTGAAATTATTCACATAGACAGATCCGATTAACGTCTGTACAGCTTCAAAAACATCGCTAATAGAGACGCCGAGCATCCGCGTCTTATATCTATCTAGATTGATCCGAAATTCCAGATTTTCAAATGCTGTTGTTGCGTGAATGGGACGAAGTGCAGGGAACTGTTTACTTTTTTCGATAAAGTTAAGAACTGCTTGCTCTAAAACTTCATCGCCCCCATCTCCACGATTTTCAAGCCAAAACTCAATTCCTCCAATAGTGCCAAGACCTTGGATGGCAGGAGGATTTGCGACAAAGACAATGGAATCGTCTACCTGTTCTAAGTAAGCCTGGTTGAGATCTTCCTGAATCTTTGCAGCGCTTAATGCATTCGACTTTCTCTCGCTCCAATCTTTCAAAATGATGAAATTGGTCCCAACACCTGTGCGAGCTAAGCTCTCAAGCAAACTAAATCCCGTTAAAGATGCAATCTGGTCAACTCCAGGATGGGCCTTTGCAATTTTTTCTATGATTGCATCAACTGCAACAGTCCTCTCAAGACTTGCCCCATCTGGTAAATAGGCTAAAGCTATGAGATATCCTTGATCTTCTTGCGGCACTAAACTCGTCGGAGTTTTTACGACGAGATAACCAATTGCCCCTAAAAGGCAAACGCAAAAAACGTACGCTAGAGTTTGAAATGAGAATATCTTTTCTGTGATGAATATATACCCTTTTGTCACCCACTCAAAAAAACGGTTGAAAATCTTTCCCCACTTAGGCGACTCTTGCTCTTTTAATAAAATAGCCCCCATTGCAGGGCTTAAAGAGAGAGCGACAAATCCTGAAATAACGACGGAAATAGCTATTGTAAGGGCAAATTGTCGATAGAGTTGCCCTGCAATTCCCCCCAAAAATGCAACGGGGATAAAAACGGCACATAAAGAAAAGACAATTGCGATAATGGGAGCTGTCACTTCTTCCATGGCTCGAATGGCTGCATCAAAAGCGCTCAAGTGGTGGTCATGGATGTTCCTCTCGATATTTTCTACAACGACAATAGCATCATCTACGACGATTCCAACTGCTAGAACCATCCCAAAAAGGGTAAGCATGTTGATCGAATAACCCAAAAGATACATCCCAGCAAAGGTGCCAATAATGGAAACGAAAAGAGCCATGACAGGGATCACTGTCGCTCTCCATTTCTGCAAAAAAAGCCAAACGACCAACATCACTAAAAGTGCTGCTTGAAAGATCGTTTTTTCCACCTCTTTGATCGATCCACGAATAAAAAGGGTAGAATCGTAGGGAATTGAGTAGACAAGTCCTGCGGGAAAACGCTTTGAGACTTTTCCCATTTCCTCTCGGATAGAGTTAGCAACTTGAAGCGCGTTTGCCCCATATTCTTGATAGACCGCAAGAAAAACAGCAGATGTTCCATCGAGCTCTCCATCCATCATGTAGTTTTGTGCGCCAAGCGTCACTGTCCCTACATCGCGGATGCGCACCATTGAACCTGTGGATTCAGCTCTCAAGACAATATCTTCAAAGTCTTCAGGAGTAGAAAGTCTTCCTTGCGTGACAAAAGGGATTGTCATCGGAACAGCCCTCGCATTAGGCTCCATCCCAAGTTCTCCAAGTCCAAAATCTTGGTTTTGCTCGCGGATCGCGTTAACCACATCACTAGGAGTAATCCCCATCTGTGCCATCAAGTCCGGTTTTAACCACACTCGCATCGCATAGTTTCTCTGCCCGATCACATTGATGTTGCTAATGCCAGGAAGAAGGCTTAAATCATTAACGACATTGATCGTCGCATAGTTACTCACATATGTTTGATCGTATCTTCCATCAAGGGATTGAAGTGCGACAATCATGAGAATATTTGGCATCTGTTTATAGACAGAAACCCCTTGTTGCTGCACTTGTTGAGGAAGTTGGGCAATTGCTTGGCTGATCTGATTTTGTACATTGACCTGATCCATATCAGCATTTGATCCAACCTGAAAATAGACGTCGAGCACCGTCGATTCATACCCATTTTGCGAGTACATGTAGATCATGTCTTGGACGCCAAGAATCTGCTGTTCAAGTGGCGCTGCAACATCGGACGCCATCACCTCGGCATTTGCGCCATTGTAATTTGCAGTTACCTGGATAAGGGGAGGCGTCATGTTGGGATAGAGTTCAATCGGCAAATTCCGCATCGCAACAAGACCTGCAAACGTAATCAAAAGAGCTATACTTGCTGCAAAAATGGGGCGTTGAATGAAGACCTTAGAGATCATGGAGATGCCCTATTCGGTAGCATCGATTGAATTGTCACAGGCATCCCTTGTCGTACGCGATTCACCCCTTTTGCAATCACGATATCCCCTGCATCAAGGCCGTGATCGATGATCCAATAGTCTTGATACCAATCGCCTGGAACGATAGGTTTGGCCATCGCCTTCCCATTTTTAACTACATAGACAAAAGGACCTGCAGCTCCTTGCACAACAGCTGTTTGGGGGACGAGCATCGCATTTGGATATAAAGCGCCGAACACTTTCACTTTCACAAAAAGGCCAGGATAAATTGCGAGGTTAGGATTGGGAAGAATCGCGCGAATCAGCAATGTTCCTGTATTTTGCTGGACAGCTGGATTCATAAAATCGATGGTTCCTTCACTTGGAATCACTGTCCCATCTCCTAAAATGGCCTCCACCCGAAACTGCCTATGGGGCGGCACAGTGATCCTCCCCTCTTTGATCCATTTCTTAAGTTTTAAAAGATCATTATCTGAAACATTGAAATTGACCCAGATCGGATCCACTACATAGACTGTAGTTAAAAGACTTTCATCCGATGCTCCCGGAAGAATTAAAGCCCCCGGTCGATATTTACTTTGACTGGCTAGCCCATTTACAGGAGCTTCGATAGAAGCAAATCCCAAATTGAGGTCAGCTTGATAAAGATCCGCCTGCGCTTTTTCCACATCAGCTTCTGCCGTCAATAACTCTGCAATTGCATTATCGAGATCTCTTTGGCTCACTGCATTTTGCAAATAGAGAGGAACCATTCGGTTCTTCGTCTGCTCCGCATTCCAAAGAACTGCTTTTTGCCTTGCAAGCTCTCCTTGCGCATGCTCAACTTGTGCTAAAAAGGGCCTTTGATCTAAGACAAACATCAGTTGCCCCTCTTCAACCAACCCCCCTTCCACATAATTGAACGATTCTAAATAACCTTCGACTCTTGCTCTGATATCAACTACATGGGAACTTTCTCCAACGCCCACAAACTCGAAAATAGCAGGGACTGTTTGCGGTTCAACAGAAACAACAGTGACAGGAAGAGGTGGTGGTGAAGGAGCAGGCGCTTTTGCACATGCGCAAAACAAAAGGAGAATGAGCCAATAGACACAAGTCATCTTTCACGGCCATAGCACGTTCTCCTTTATTTGACAAAGATAAATAAGTAAAATGTTTACATTGGTTTTGTTGAAGACATCTGCGCGAAAAAGGCCTCTTTTTCCTTTTCAATCTCTTGGTAAGTCATATCTCTTGTATGAGTTGCAATCACCCATTTATGCCCAAAAGGATCCACCACAGAACCTGTGCGATCCCCCCAGAACATCTCCATTACCGGCATTTCCTCTTTAGCTCCGGCAGCTACTGCCTGTTTAAAAGCAGTATCTACATCATTCATATACAAGTAGAATGTCGCTGTAACTGCGTGAAGCGTCTCTGGAGATTGGGTCCGTTGTTTTGAATTTTCTTCGGTAAGGAAAAATGCAGAGTCCCCTATTTTTAGGTGTGCATGAAGAACTCCTTTCCCATCTGGACCCATTGCACGTTTAATCTCTTCAGCTCCAAATGCTTTCTTATAGAATTCAATTGCTTTTACACCATCTTTCACGATGAGTGAAGGTGTAATCGAATGAAATCCTTCAGGAAGAGCTTTTACTGTTTTTGTCATCATTAACTCCGTATATTTAAGTAAAAAAAGTTTTGTCTTAACACAACTAGAAAACCAATTATTCTACGAGATGTTTTTCACTGGCGAAGGCAAAAAAAAAAGCCCCGATGAGGTTTCCCTCATCGGGGCAGGAAAAAAACTGGCGGCTACCTACTCTTCCACGCTCTTGCGCGTAGTACCATTGGCGACGAGGGTCTTCACTTCTGAGTTCGGGATGGGATCAGGTCTTGCCCC
>DATECD010000066.1:0-3118 GCA_035287065.1 Chlamydiales bacterium
AAGCACGAGAGTATCCTGGCGGCGATTTTTAAGGTTCCAGTCCATTGACATCCTCCCCTTCTTTTAGGAAGGGGATTCCTACGGCGTTCAGTTAAAAACTAACTGACTCACTTCGGTGGGTTCCTGCTTCTTCGAGTGGCTTAAACATGCCATCTCTCCACGGGCTAACAAGCGATGTCCTCGCTCTAAAATATTGATCGCACCGACCACGTCGGCGTTATTTTTGTACCCACAATCGTAAGCGGGAAATAAACCCATCTTTTCAAGATGGGAGAAGATTGTTTATAGGGGGAACCTGAGCTTTGGCCCATTCATCAGGAAGTAATTCATGGATCTTTTGGGCGTTGTACCCCATAATGCGACGGCAGATATCTTCTAGATAAGTTCTTGGATTGATGTTAAGCGCTCTGCAAGTTTGTACAAGGGAGAGTAGCGTTGCTGCAGACTCCCCACTCTCAAAACTTCCAAAAAATAACCAATTCTTGCGACCAATTGCAAGGGGACGGATGGCCCGCTCCGCTGGATTATTATCAAGTCGGGCAGAAGCATACTTTGTATAATTTTTTAGATGAGGGATTAGAGAGAGAAAATAACAGAGGGCCTCTTTGAACTTGGATTTAGGCAAAATTCTTCCTTCAATCAACCGCTTTTTAATGCGATCAATGAGAACATCGATGATGGGTATCTCTTGGCTTTGACGAAGCTGAAGTCTTTCTTCTGGAGAAAGCATCCAGGCTGTTTCTTCGAGAGCAAAAAGCTGTTGGATTTGTTCCAATACCCAGCTTCGCAAAATTGGATCGCCTGCTTCGGCCTCAAAAAACTTGCGACGAATGTGGGCCCAGCAGGGCGCCCAGATATTGCCGTTCTTACGGACGTGTGTCTCATAGGCTCCATACTTGTCAGAGTGGATAATACCATGGTATGAGCCCAAAATCTCTTGTACGTGCTCATGCTTGCGACTTTCTTTAAAATCATAGAGGCGATAGGGAGGATCAGCGCCAACACCTCCGACCATTACCCACATATATCCTTGCTTTACTTTGGGACTATCGAAGATGTTCACTGGACTCTCGTCAATATGAATCCGATCGCTTTGCAAAATCTTCTCTTTCATCACCCTGTACAGAGGTTTTAGTGCAGAGCCTACGGCTCCTACCCATTGAGAGAGAAGACGTCTGCTGATCACGATGCCTTCTCGAGATAAGGCCTCCGCGATCCGATACAAAGGGAGATGGTCAACAAACTTGCGAACGATAATATCAGCAAGCAGGCTTTCATCAGCTCTGCATTTGGAGAGAATAGCATCTGGCATGAGGGCTGTAACAACCCCCTTTTCCTCCTGCTTTGGGTAAGCATACTTGGGGCGAACAATTCTCTTGAGAAAGTAACTTCCAGGGCGATAGGCCAATTTGTGGGATACTTCTTCACCGATCTGTTTTAAAGCAATTCCTGTTTCTTTGCAGATTTTATCTTCTTCAGGAATGTCAATGACAGTAGTTTCTACAGGAAGATCGGAAGGGAGTTTGATTGTATCTTCTCCTGTGGAGGTCCGTTTTTTTCTCTCGTGAGCAGATATGATGCGTGTTTCTGTCTTCAGTGTGTTATGATCTTCAAAGCCATCGAATTTTAGTTGTTCTTGATTTGTATCAATCACACGTTCTGATTTTTTGCCAAAAATTTGTCTTTTGAGCCAAGCGAGTTGTTCTTCAAGATAGATAATTTTCTGATCGCGCTGAGCGATCTCATTGTGAAGCTCTTCTATAGAGAGATTGAGTGTTGCTGTCATGAGAGAAATGATATCAAAAATCTTCTTCAAAAAGAAGAAAATTTTTCTATAAAAACAATTATTTTTTCATAGAGAAAATCGGTGTTGAAGCCGTTTTGGAATAACCCCTTCTAAAAGCATCACAAAGGTTCTTCGATCCAATGTTTGCGTATCTCCCCATTTCCAAGCAAAACTGCCTTGTTCTAATCGTTTGTAAAAAATAACAAAACCATCGTGGTCCCAAAAAAGGACTTTCATATGATCTTTGCCTTTGTTTAGAAAAATAAAAAAGGCTCCTGAGAATAGTTCGTTTGGAAATAGAGCTGTGACAAGTGCACTCAGACCTTCAAAGCTCTTTCTCATGTTGACAGGGGTTTGGCATAAGAAAAGGCGAGCATTACCTGGCAGCGCTAACATGGGAGTTCCTTCAATAAAATCAAGCAATGCTTTAACAGTTTTGGATCGAAGTGAGGGTCCACGTGAAGACGAACCCCTTTATATTCAAGACAAATGCCTGTGGTTTTAAGGGGCTTCAATTCCGTAAATGAAGATCTGGTGATTGGGTGAAATTTATATTTCCAATATTTGAAAGCATGAACTGGAATTTGATTTTTAAGACACCATGTAGTCATCGAAAGACCACTTTTTTTTTGCTCGAGGATTTTGTCTTTCCATTCAAGTTGCTTTTCCAGAGAGGTAGATTTAAACATAGGGCTCCTTTGATTAAAAAAAACCAGGGTGCCATTCATTATCAAATGAAAAAAGATGGGTTTATTTCCCGCTTACGCATCTCCGGGGAGAGCGTCCGCGCTTTTATTATTTTTTTGCTCGTCCATAGGGTCGTCGCAACTATGGACTCGCAAAAAAATAATAAAATCATCGGACGCCTCCCTCGGATCTGCTCGTCAAAAATTGTACAAAGTCGAGTAAACAATCAACCCGGACATGACCTTTTGCTTGGGGTACGTATTTCTAAAGGCTTTAATTTGGAGAATTCTTTATGTTTTTACTTCTTGCGGATAACTCCCCTCGCCTATTAATAAAAAATTAGTATGCCCCCTCGATTGTATCTTTATGCCCTGTTGATTCCGGGTACCTGCTGCTCTGCCATTTTTACGGTGACGACAAACGCCGATAGTGGCGCCGGATCGTTGCGTCAAGCAATCACTGATCTCAATACGACAGGAGGTGCGAGTAATACCATCAATATCAACAGCGGGCTCGGAACCATCACCCTGGCCTCGTCACTTCCTGCTATCAACAAAAACGTCGACGTCGTAGGGCCTGCCGCGCCCCAAGCAATTGCGGCATCCAACAATCAAGTTTTTTTCATCAATTCAACGTTCACAGTCA
>DATECD010000067.1:0-8241 GCA_035287065.1 Chlamydiales bacterium
AAAAAAGCTTGAATGTGTTGTTGAAGACATCTATAACAAAGAAAAAGCAAACCATAAGGATTATATGTCTTTAACGCCGTATGTCATCGAAGATACTGGGCGCGGAGAGCGCTCGATGGACATTTTCTCACGGCTTTTAAAAGACAGGATCATCTTCATTGGGATGGACATCTCCGATCAGATGGCGAACGTCGTCGTTGCGCAGCTTCTTTTCTTAAAGATGGAAGATCCAAAAAAAGATATTAGCCTCTATATCAATTCAGCAGGAGGGAGCATCACAGCAGGTCTTGCGATCCTCGATACCATGCTTTATTTAGGCTGTGACATCAACACCTATTGCATTGGACAAGCTGTCTCTATAGCAGCCCTTCTCCTTGCAGCAGGAACAAAATCGAAGCGCTTTGCCCTTCCTCACAGTCGCATTATGCTCCATCAACCTTACGGTGGTATAATGGGAACATCTGAAGATATCGCTCTCCAAGCAAAAGAGATCTTGGAATTAAAGAAAATCACCTCTTCTCTTATGTCCCGTTTTACAGGGCAATCTCTTGAAAGGATCATTGAAGATTCTGAGCGCGATTTCTACATGAATCCAGAAGCTGCCCTTCTCTATGGTATTGTCGATCATATCGCAAAACCACAAGGGGCTCCTGGACAAAAAGAATCGCTTCAATTGAGTGCAACTCCATCATGAGCAAAAAACAGCCAGAAATCGCTACTTGTTCTTTTTGCGGAAGGACAGAAGATACTGTTGAAAAACTGATCTCAGGACCTGGGGTCTATATCTGCGAAAAATTTGTTGCGCTCTGTCAAGAAATTGTCCAAAAAAAAACAGTCTCATACGATATCAAGTTACTGAAACCAAAAGAGATTAAAGCTCATCTCGATGAATATATCATCGGGCAAGACATGGCAAAAAAAACAATTGCCGTTGCTGTTTACAACCACTACAAGCGCATCCGATCGCTCAGCCGTCAATCTGACATCGAATATAGTAAATCAAACGTGTTATTAATCGGCCCTACAGGTTCAGGAAAAACGCTTCTTGCTCGTACGTTAGCTCTCATCCTCGATGTCCCTTTTGCAATCTCCGATGCAACAACGCTTACTGAAGCAGGTTATGTGGGAGAAGATGTGGAGAACATCATCCTCCGCCTCCTACAAGCTGCAGATTACGATGTGGGCAAAGCAGAACATGGGATCATCTATGTCGATGAGATCGACAAGATCCGCAAAACAACGTCCAACGTCTCCATCACGCGCGACGTATCAGGAGAAGGGGTTCAACAAGCGCTTCTCAAAATTGTAGAAGGGACAGTTGCCAACGTTCCTCCCAAAGGGGGAAGAAAGCACCCAAACCAAGAGTACATCAAAGTCAACACGCAGAACATCCTCTTTATTGTTGGCGGCGCTTTTGTCCACCTCGATAAACTCATTGCAAAACGCCTTGGAAAAAGCACAATCGGTTTTGATGCTGCAACAAAACGTCGAATGGATGAATCGGAGACCAATTATCTTCTCTCTAACGTCGAGCCAGAAGATCTCATCGCCTTTGGCCTTATCCCTGAATTTGTGGGTAGATTCAACAGCATTGCCAGCTGCAATGAACTCACTCTTCAAGATCTCGTTGAAATCCTCTCTAAGCCAAAAAATGCGATCATTCGCCAATACATCGCCCTTTTTGCTGAAGAAAATGTCAAACTCACATTCACCGATGAAGCCCTCGAAGAGATCGCCAAAAAAGCAAAAGAGACCGGCACCGGAGCAAGAGCCCTCCGCATGATTGTGGAAAACACCCTCCGCGATCTCATGTTCGATGTCCCTTCCGACCCTTCAATCCAAGAAGTGATCGTTGACAAAGAGGCCATCAGCCTCGGCACCTCTCCCAAAATCATCCGCCACCGCTCTGCCTAAACCCTTGCCCGTGCCTTTAGCCTGTGCCCGCCCCTCCCCGATTCAAATCAGTCGTTGCCCGCGCATAGAGAGCCGCTAGTTTTTTTAGTTAAAATCCTATGCCAAGGGTAACTGTTGGAACAGTAGAATCTATCCTGCCTTTCATCTCAGAAATTTCTACTTGTAAAAACATCTGTTCCCACTCAATACCAACGACCTGTTCTGCGGAGACACAACTATCGCTCCCCTGATTAAAAGCAAGGTGAGAAATCCAAAAACCAGGACCTGCACCGATATAGAAAATAGATTCCTTGGGGTAATACAAAAACATCCCCTTTGTAGTAAAAAGATTTATAAGCCCAATAGTTGCAAACTGAACAGATCCATCAAAAGCAAAACCATTTTTACCTACGCGTAGGCCTACTCCTAAAGTTGGGAACAAATAAGTCATTCCCATTTTTGCATAAATGAGTTTCTTTTTCTCATTTGATGTGGAAGGGAGACTTGTTTCCGGAGGTGTAAACGGGTCAAATGTTTCAGAAGAATCGAGTTGACCAAAAACAGAATTTAAAAAAATAAATTACAATAGTAATTTAGTAATCATGAGAATGATTACAAAATTCACAAATTATCTAATCAAGCTATTTCAAAACTTAGTCCTATGCCTAAACAACTTGAAAAATTGGGAATCCGGCAAGGAAGCTCCCTGAATTTTTTTTCTTTGTTTTAACGCAAAGACGCGAAGGTGCAAAGGTGGATTTATAATCTTTGCGTCTTTGCGTCTTCGCGTTATATTTTTGCACTTCAATTAAATAAAAAAGCAAAATCCAGAAACACAATTCTGAATCATTCTTCAAGAATTTCGACAAAGTCGGCGCAGCTCTTTTAGAAAGTCTTGTTCAAAATGATACTGAATCATTCATTATTTATACGTTTTTTACTTTGGAAGTTTGTCGCTAGAGCAACGCCGAAAAAATTTGGCAATTTCTTTTTTAGATATAATCCCTTTAGCGACCCCAAGAATCAGCTCCTGATATTCGTCTTCAGAAACGCAAAATTGCCTATTAGAGTTAGATGTAAAAAAAACCATCGCAACCATAGAAGCTGTTCGTTTGTTCCCATCGACAAAAGGGTGATTCTGTATCAGATGAAATAAATACGCAGCTGTTTTATCAAAAATTGTTCGGTGTAAATCTTTACCATGAAATCGAGCCTTTGGCATTTCTAGAGCAGATTTCAAGAGCCCCTCATTTAACACTCCCGGACACCCTCCATATTCGCAAATCAGCTCATCATGGATTCTCAAAACATACTCTAATGCAACGTATGCGATCATAAATCCGCCAAGTTCTGCATCAATTTCTTATATTTTTTATTCAATTTTTCGAAATTTTCCTGAAACACCTCTGCCTTATTATCTTCAACAGATTGAATCACAAGCCCACCACTAGGATTTATGGTGATTTGAAATAGTGCGTTTTCGGAAATTCCTGAAGCTTCGAGCAATGCTTTGTCAATAACAATTGCCTTGCTATTCCCGTGTTTGATGAGTTTTTTCAGCATATATTCTCCTCTACCCGTATATACAATGGTACCACTAATTGTATTATATTTGCAAAACCGAGAAAAAATCGAGGATTTGCAAGGAGAGCTGCAAATCACTTATTATCAATATGATATTAAATTAAAAAGAGTAGACACTGGGGTTCGAAAAAAGTCTATTAAATCCTTCGGACGACAACAAGAGGCATGGTCCGCTCGTTTTTCTTTTGGAGCTCTGGTTGCTGTTCTATGACCATAGTAGCCAACACTTCAGGAGCAAGTAAGATGTCGCTCGGAAGGTGGGCTAGATCGAGATGGGAAAGGGAAAAAAGAAGAGTGGACCCAATAGGCCAATTCTCTTCTCCCGTCATGATAGAGATCGAAGGGGTTGAACCTAATGGGGGTGCAGGATTGTCAAAAAGATTCGGCTCTCTTCCATCGTGCTGCACTTCAACTAAACTCCCAGCTCCACAAGAGATAAACCGAAGCCGATCTTGATCTGGCTGAAGATAGAGTAAAGAGAAGTGAACGGGTTTATGTGAAGGATCCTGAAGGAGGATCTGATTGAGTGATTCAATCAGTTTTGTCGGATCCAAAGTCTTCACATCTGCCATCAAGGCTCTCACCATTCCCCGAAAAGTGATCATGGGAAGAGAAGGGACTAAAGAGCTTTCCTGCGACTCTGCAAGGAGAATCGCAAATCGGTTGTCGAAGAAATGGAAAAAATCGAGATAGGGAAGATGTGGAGAATTTCCTTTTTGATAGGCAATACTCATCTCCACTTCTGCCCAGGAAAGAGGTTCTTTAGGAGTTAAAAGAGCCCGGATCTCCTGCAGTTCTTGTACATCGTAAAATTCCTCTTTTTCAGGGAGAGCTTCTTCAAAATGCGTGATAAAAAAGGAGAGATCTGCAAGAAATTCACCCATTTTCCGATAGCGCTCTTCAGGCTGAACTTGCAATGCCTTCTCAATGATCTTGCGCAGCCCTTTTGGAAGAAGAGCTGGATAGACAACACCATGACTTAATTTTCCAAGGTAGAGCTCATAGGCAATGAGCCCCAAAGAATAAATATCTGAGCGAAAAGAGATCGCTTCTGGATGCTCTTTTTGCTCAGGACTCATGTAACTTGGCGTCCCAGCCTGCAACATCTCTCCCTTCTGACCTAAAAATTGAGAAATCCCAAAATCGATCAGTTTGATATCTCCTGATCCCAAAACTAAAATGTTTTCAGGCTTTAAGTCGCGATGGACAATCCCAAGGCTGTGGAGATAGGAAAGCGTCTCCCCGATCTGCAAGACAAGCTCTAAAGCTCTTTTGTGCGTAAAGGTCCCTTTCCCAATAAGTTGTCTAAGAGGGACTCCTTGGACATATTCCATTGCGATGTAGATCCCATCCTCCCATCTCCCTAAATCATAGAGTTTCACAATCCCAGGGTGACTTGCCATCCGCAAAATTTTTGCCTCTTTCAGTAAACGGGAGACCATTTCATTATTTTGCAGATATTTGGGCCGGACAACCTTGACGATCACCTTTTCTTGTGTAGTGGGGTGAACTCCCAAATAAATCAGGCTCATGCCGCCTTGAATCAGAAGACTCTCAATTGCATAAGGGCCAATTTTTTCAGGGATAGGGGCATTTTTGTCATGGTGTATGACAGGCGCTTCCCAGGTCAGTTGTTTATGTAGATCTTGCTCATCCATTCTTCCGAACTAAAGCAAAAGGATCGCTTTCGGTCAAGAACCGCCTAAGAACTTCTTAAGAACTCCAACGCCTCTACACTCGCGGCGCACACCGTACCGGGAAGTGACATGAATACCTGTAGGACCAAAGCATCCAACAACAATAGGTCGCCCCTCAACTCGCTCTTGACAACGTGTAAAACAATCAGCGTAGAGCCTTTCATGATGAGGAGTTGACTGCCAATGCCATAAAAGGGCAAAAAATGCATCATGTGCTGTAGGGACTTCAAACCCTTGGCGATCTTCTCGAATCCCCACCCATTCTTGAATCTCTGCTATGTGCTGTTCGCACGTTTGGTTTCGACTCCCCTCCAAAATAGCTTTTGTCATGACGGCCCAACAAATTCCCCTTTTTTCAAGCACAGGCTCTTCTTCTTGAATGCGTTCCCAAATATCTGCTACTCCTGGACACATTGGATTTTTACTCCTTGCAATCCTTCCGATATTATCATACGTGCAAGGAACTTCTTCTCCATCAATCACCAATCGACTTGGAATAGGAAATACCGTATATAAATGCCCATCTAACCCCTCCATTAAATCGACAAGCTCTTGCGGCCATGGGATTCTTACTCGGATCGCATTCACATCTCCCCACTCCTCTTGGCTGATTGCAAAGTGAGAAGGCTCACACCCTGCGATATGCATCTCAAAATTTGCAATGGCAAGGGGATCATTCACGCTTTTTGCAACTTCCAGCCCCTGCATAAAAATCTCTTTTTTCTCCTGCAAACTTTTGTATTTCAAAGCAAATGCAAAATAGAGGGGAAAATAAGTGGGGTCTTTTTGGATGAACACTTTATAAAGTTCCATCGCTTCTTCATCGGGGAATTCTTTTGCTACCTCAATCATCTCTTCAGAAGAAAACTGCCCCACCATCGCTTGTAAAGAAAGAAGAGGGCTATGAACATCTCTTGCACAGGATTTTAGCGTCTCAATTGCCTCTCCAATCTCATTTTCTCTCAATTGAAGAGTGGCAAGATAAACTTTCGCGCATTCTGCGCGATCTTTCTGCTCCATCTTCTCATATAGCCGAATCACCTCTTTGTAAAAAAATGGCGATTTTGTCCACTTGAATGCTACTTTGTAAAGGTCTAAAGCCGCATCAAAATTAGGACTTTCCCGTTCTTGTAAATGCTTTGCCTGCGCAAGAAGGGGCCCTGCTAACTCAAGGTCTTCTCTTACACACTCTTCGCAATTGACAATGAATCTCTGTACTTCTTTCTCAACAAGATCCTTCACAACCCGAGAATCAATTTGTATTCTTTTATTGACCGAATGTCTTACTGGGCAAGTATCCACATTGGGTTGCTGAAACCACTTCTGAATGGTTTCTCTGGAATAGACACATCCACATGACAAAACGACAGCGCTTTGAAGGGGCCCATGTTCAATGGGATCAATGACAACGAGCTCTTCTTGCGTTAAAGCCAAATCATCTAAAGCGCTGCGATAACACTCTCTTACTCGCCCTATGATGGACTTCTGAAATTCTTTAGAAAATGAAGGGATCTGGATGAAAACAGCTGAGGATGAACTGGCAGGTATTACATGCATAGTCATCACAACCTTCGCATCCTACTTAAATCTGCATTTTAAAGAAATAACTTTATCCAGCCACGGACGATCTTTCCTTTTCCGAGCTCATGTTTACTAAAATAGTTCTGACAATAGTCACTCCGACGCTTCCCAAAATATTACGAAAAACTTGTTCCCTTATTCTCTCATCGGAAATCATAAGTGCAACGTCAGTAGCCCGATCTATCATCCCGTGATTCTGTAAAAATGCAGAAATACCAACCAATGTTTGGAACCGCTTTGTTTCATCAGAAATCATGAGCGCAACTTCGATCGCTCTATTTATCCTATGATCATTCCGTAAAGACTGAGAAATGAGAGAAAGCGTATCCCACTTCTTGCGTCTATTAGGGATCTTCATTGCAACAACAATAGCCCTCTCTTCTTCGTTAACAGCATTCAAAGCAACCGAAATATCTGAAAGAAGATCCTCTCTTATTCCCTCGTCAGGAATCTGTTCAGCAATCCTGAGAGCGCCCTCTCTGTCCCCGCGATCTAGCAACCGCTTCGCATCAGCTCCCAGGCGTTCAGAAACATTCAAAATTTTAGTCGGACTATTGTTCCCATTTTGCATCATCAATGGAGAATTTCCATGGGGGGAAATGGGTGAAGGAACTCTTCGACCTCCCGCACGAGCCCCTATTGTTCCAGGACTTGTTTGATTTGCTGTTCTAAAACGATCAACTGAACTAGTCGGATTCATGTAAACCACATTTTAAAATAAAATAATTCATTAATACTTCCATTAAACAGCTGCAGCAGCTAACACTTGAGCGCCAACTCTTGCCCCATCTGCAACGTGCTGAGCAATATCCTGTGTTAGATTTAAGCTCTTAACAAGTTCAGATTGAACTGCTTTTCTTTGCACATCATTCATCTCTTGGCTGCTATCCAACATCATCTTCAAAAACTCAGATCCGATTTTCGTGATGTCAACTTCTTTCGCAATGATCCCTTGCATGATCGCTGCCATCCCCTGACCGAAGTGAGATACCGATTGCCCTCCCATACCAATTGTCTGTAACAAAGCCCCTGTTGAAGCAGCCAAATAGTAGGCCCTGCTCTCTGCCCCTCCTAAAGTACTCGAAGCAGAAAGGGCTCCCATCTGAAGACCTCCCTGAAATACTTGCGCCGCAATCATCCAGCCTCTATAGAAGTTGGACTTTTTACTGTGACCATTTGCTGTGATTGCTAAGCCAAGACTATCGGCATAGACGTTATTTAAAGCGGTTGTAAATAGCGCGCTTGTCCAGAATCGTTTCCACGATTTTGAAACTAGAGCGTTGAAGGATTGATCTACCGCTGTCATTAAAGTTTCTGGTTCTAGATTCGCAAGATCTGCAACAACCTGAGTAGACGTCCGCTGCGCCATTTGAGCAATCTCTTGCAATACCAGCTCGTTCATTCCACCTTGTATAGCGCCTCTTGCTACCGCTTGTCTTGCAGCTTGCTCAGCGATGAACACTGACTCTTGAAGTCCCCGTTTTGC
>DATECD010000068.1:0-7388 GCA_035287065.1 Chlamydiales bacterium
CTGAAAAAGATCAGAAGAGTCCATTTTTCAAGGAGCTATTTTCATGTCGATTTGGGTGATAGGAGTAGGGGGGCTTCTCGGCTCGAGCTTAAAAAAACATGCAACCCTTGCAACTACGAAAAATGAGGCAGATATCGGCGATCTGGAATGCCTTTGGGAAGTTGCAAAGTGTCACCCAAAAGTGACACATATGATCAATGCGTCCGCTTTTTCGCAGGTAGATCTTGCAGAAGAAAAGCGCGAAGAGGCGTACCGGGTCAATACACTTGGCCCTCAATATTTAGCAGAAGTTGCAAAAGGAATAGGGGCAAAACTCATCCATATTTCAACGGACTATGTTTTTGGCGGTAATTTGCATCGCCCCCTTTCTGAAGAAGATGAAGTTGCGCCATGCAACTACTATGGACTCAGTAAATTGGAAGGGGAAAAAGGTCTCCTTCGCATTTTACCAGAGGCGACGATCCTTCGCACCTCTTGGCTCTTTGGTCAGGGGGGCAAAAGTTTTGTCGGTCGCATGATGGAGCAATTTGAAAAAGAAGAGGAGCTTTTTTTAACAGATGATCAGTGGGGAAGAGCTACTTTTGTAGAAGATTTAGTTGAGGCAATTCTAAAGATGTTAGACCAGCCGGGACTCTACCATTTTGCAGGGCAGGGAGTGACGACGCGCTATCAGTTTGCTTGCGCAATGAAAGAGGAGATGGAAGCGCTCGGGATGCCTATGAAAATAAAAAAGCTAAACGCCGTTCCAGGTTCCCATTTTGTCTCTCCAGCAAAACGTCCTCGCTATTCTGCGCTTGCAACAGAGAAGATTGAAGGGGTAATCGGTCCTATACGCCCGTGGAGAGAGGGATTAAGGGACTTTTTAAAAAGAAGATGCCATGCGTAAGTTGAAGCGCTTTTTTGTGACGGGAGGAGCTGGATTTATTGGTTCTTCTTTCATTCGGTTTCTTCTTGCAAGAGATGATGTAGAACGGGTGATTAATTTTGATCTTTTGACCTATGCCGGAACATTAAAAAATGTGGAGGGGTGTGAAAGGGATCCTCGGTATCGTTTTATTCATGGAGATATTCTCAATCAGTCATTTGTTGAAGAACTCTTAAAAGAAGAAAAGATCGATACACTTGTCCATTTTGCAGCGGAGAGTCACGTGGATCGGAGCATTGCCTGCGCTCGTCCTTTTGTCGAAGTCAACGTGCTCGGCACATTATCTTTACTAGAAGCTGTGAAAAAAAACTCCTCTATTCATTTCCATCAAATTTCTACAGATGAGGTGTTTGGCGCCTTGGGAGAAGAGGGCTTTTTTTCTGAAACGTCTCCTTATCAACCCAACTCTCCTTACTCAGCTTCTAAAGCAGGAGCTGATCACCTGGTGCGCGCTTTTACCCACACCTACAATCTCTCAACAACCATTTCCCATTCATCGAATAACTACGGCCCTGGCCAACATACAGAGAAGTTGATCCCTCTTGTGATCTCCAACTGCTTACAAAACCTGCCTCTCCCTATCTATGGGCAGGGGAGAAATGTGCGCGATTGGCTCTATGTGGAAGATCATGCAGAGGCCATTTTCCTCATTTTGCAAAAAGGGAGACGCGGAGAAAGTTACAATGTGGGAGGGAACTCTCAACTTCCCAATATCGAACTCATCCATCTTTTAATTGAACTTTTAGCTGAGGCAAAAGGGGTCTCTAAAACTTCCTATCAGGGGCTCATCCGTTTTGTGGAGGATCGTCCAGGACACGATTTTCGCTACGCAGTTGACACGAGCAAAATTGAAAATGAGCTCGGATGGAAAGTAAAAACTTCTTTATCCAAAGGAATTGCGCATACGATTGAGTGGTATCTTGTCTAAAATGTGGGGGATAACTAAACTCCGGGCGAAAAAAGATAAAAGAGGGTTTTTACCATGGCAGCAAATGTAAACAGTAGTGCTAATGCAGCTTTTCAGGCGCACATGCAAGAACGCGAAAAGCATTATCAAGAACTTTACGACATGCATAAAGTGAATCATGAGATTTCTGTCATAACACAGGTTACGATGAATATTTTTATTGGTAGCGCGATCGGTTGGTTCTTTGGTGGGCCGATAGGAGCTGCCGTAGTGAATGGCTTGAGTTCTTTATCCGCGGCAATGCGTGGAGGACACTTTCAAAAAATTCATGAACAAGGACTGTATGACGATATTCCTCATCAGTATCACAATGTGATCGATCGAATGACTACGCTTGCGCGAGCAGTATTGATTGGTGGACTAGGCGCTTGTGGGGCTATGTACCTTATAGGGGGAGCAGCTGCAACAGGTTTATTGGGATATGCGACATTTGTAGTGATTGCTAATGGAATTGGTGGTCTCTATGCTAACGCCCGTGAAGTTGCGCCTTATGCGGCGTGGCCACGAGGGGTTTATCCGGCGCCTGCCTAATAAACTCTTTTTGATTCCTAACCTAAATGAAATCCTAGATCTTCAATGAGTTGATCTGCAGCTTGTTGCACTTCTTTTGTGATGAGGTGCCAGTTGTCGTAATCGTATTGAAAGGCGATTTGCTCGGAGAACATCAGCACATCTTGTTGAATCACAGGATCTAAGAAAAGGGCTCGGCTTTTTAAACTCTTAAGTGCTTGATCTATAGAATCTCGCTTGCCGCGATGTAGAGAGTCTATCGCGGTTGCAATATCTTTTAACATCTCTAGTTTTGAGCGAAATGGCAATTCTTGAGTAATGTGCTTTTTCATTACAATCTTTATTGTAATGTTTATGTAATTATTTGCAAAATTAGTAAAATTGATGCTCTGTTTATAGGAATTGACAGCTTATCCTGAAGAGCGATAAAATCCATTCACTTTTATAAAGAAGGTTTTAGCTTTGCATTTTACAGCGACGGAGTACCCCTATGGATTTGTCACATCTGTTGAATCGGACTCTTTTCCTAAGGGGTTAAGTGAAGAGACTGTACGCGCGATTTCGGAGAAAAAAGGGGAGCCCACTTTTCTTTTGAATTTCCGCTTGAAGGCATTCCATAAGTGGAAGCAGATGAAAGAGCCCCACTGGGCTAATCTCACGTATCCCCCGATCAACTATCAAGAAATTTCTTATTACTCTGAGCCTAAGTCAAAACCGCGTCTAGACAAACTGGAGGAGATGGATCCTGAGATTTTGAAAACCTTTGAGCGTCTAGGGATTCCGTTAGATGAGCAGAAAAGACTTGCAAATGTTGCAGTGGATGTTGTTTTTGACTCTGTTTCATTAGGGACGACATTTCAAAAAAAATTGGAAGAGGCAGGGGTTGTCCTTTGCTCCATTTCTGAAGCGGTGAAGAAGTATCCAGAGCTTCTCGAGAGGTATTTGGGAAGTGTTGTGCCGATAGGGGATAATTTCTTTGCAGCGCTCAATTCTGCTGTTTTTTCTGATGGCTCTTTTGTTTACGTTCCAAAAGGGGTGAGAAGCCCTATGGAACTTTCTACCTACTTTCGGATCAATGAACAGGTGTCGGGGCAATTTGAAAGAACGCTGATCATTGCTGAAGAGGGGTCATATGTGAGCTATTTAGAAGGGTGTACAGCGCCTGCTTTTGATACAAATCAGCTTCATGCCGCAGTTGTCGAACTCATTGCTCATGAAAAAGCAGAGATTAAGTATTCAACGGTGCAAAACTGGTATGCAGGAGATCCAAAGACTGGAAAAGGTGGCATCTATAATTTTGTGACAAAGCGGGGCCTTTGCGCGGGCAATCAATCGAAAATCTCTTGGACGCAAGTGGAAGCGGGAGCTGCGATCACATGGAAATACCCGAGTTGCATTCTGCGCGGAGATGACTCTATTGGGGAGTTTTATTCTGTTGCATTGACAAATGGGAAAATGCAGGCAGATACGGGAACAAAGATGATCCACATTGGGAAAAGAACGAGATCGACCATTATCTCAAAAGGGATCTCAGCGGATCAGTCAAGGAATAGTTACCGTGGCCTTGTGAAAATGGTGCCACGTGCAGAATTTGCGAGGAGTTATACGCAGTGCGATTCGATGTTGGTAGGCAATGAATGCTCTGCCAATACGTTTCCTTACTTGGAAGTGGAGAGCCAAACGGGTTCAGTTGAGCACGAGGCCTCTACATCAAAGATGAATGAGGAGCAGATTTTCTATTTGCAGTCTCGAGGTCTTTCTAAAGACGATGCGATCAATTTGATCGTCAACGGATTTTGTAAAGAGGTGATCCAAGAGTTGCCCTTAGAATTTGCTGTAGAGGCGCAAAAACTACTCGCGTTGAAATTGGAGCATTCTGTCGGATGATTGAAATTAAAAAAATCGTTGTTCAAATCAATGGAAAAAAAATCCTCGATGGATTGAATCTTTCCATTCAGAAAGGGGAGGTCCACGCGATCATGGGACCGAATGGCGCTGGGAAGTCAACGCTTGCCCGTGTGATTGCAGGGGATCCCATGTATGAAGTGGAATCTGGGGAAATTTGGTTTCGGGGACAAGATCTTTTGGCGATGAGTCCTGAGGAAAGAGCGTGTCAGGGGCTCTTTGTCAGTTTTCAGTATCCGCCAGAAATTGCAGGTGTATCGAATCGGCAGTTTATGCACGCGGCATTGAATGCGCAGAGAAAAGCAAGGGAGGAATCTCCTTTAAATGATGCTGATTTTGCAACCCTTTTGGAAGAAAAAGGGAAGATGATGGAGATGCTACCTGAATTTTTCGAAAGGAACTTAAATGAAGGGTTTTCGGGCGGCGAGAAAAAGCGCAATGAGATCTTGCAGATGGCGCTATTTGCCCCTCTTTTTTCAGTGCTTGATGAGACAGACTCAGGACTTGATATCGATGCGTTACGAATTGTTGCAAATGGGGTCAATCAGATGCGAAGTAAAGAAAATAGTCTCCTTCTCATCACTCACTACCAACGGCTGCTCGATCTTATCATCCCCGATTTTGTCCATGTGCTCAGTCGCGGAAAAATCGTACAGAGCGGTGGCCCCGAACTTGCTCTAGAATTGGAGCGATCAGGTTATGGACTCTGAGCTCATCAAGCAATTAGAGAGCGATTTTCAAGTTGCTTTTGCAAGAACAAGCTCTTTGCAAGAGTGGAGAAAGCGCGGCTGGGATAAATTTTTAGCTTTGCAGCCGCATTCATCTCTTCGCGCAATGCCTCGTATTGCTTCCCATTCAGAAGAGGGAAAAAAAGATTTTCGCTATTTGCATCAGCTTCTTTTCGTCGACGGCTTTTTTCACTCGCATTCATTGCCTAAGCAATTGAGCGCACAAAGTTTAGAAGATGCCATGCGCAGCTACGGCCTTTTTTTACAGAACTGGTTTTCTCGCTCTTTGAAAGAGGAGAAAGACCCTTTTGCAGCGTTAAATATTGCCTTTCATGGGAAAGGCGCTTTCCTCTACGTCCCTCCCAAAGTGCAAATACCAGATCCTATTGAGATCCATCACTTTTTTACCTCCTCGCAAATGGCTTTTTCTAATTTACAGGTGGTATTGGGTAAGGGCGCTTCCCTTTCTTTAGTGCAACGCGTCTCTTCCCGTTCTGAAGAGCCGTTTGCCAATTTGCGCCTCGATGTCTCTTTAGATGAGGGAGCCACTCTTTTCTTAGGAGATGATGGGGGGTGGCCAGAGGGAGCAATTCGCTGGGAGGCATCTCGATTTGTTTTGAAAAAAGAGAGCCGCCTCCAGTTTCTCTCTTTAACGCAAGGGTCAAAAGAGGGGAACATCTCCTTAGATGTACAGCTTCTGGAGGAGAATGCTTCCGCGTTGATCCAAGGGTTTTCCCATCTTCGGAAAGATCTTTCTTTAAAAGTCCAATCGACAATGGAGCATGTTGCGCCTCATTGCCACTCTCGCCAACATTTTAAAACGATCTTAGAAGATGAGAGTCGTTTCCTTTTCGGAGGAAAGATTTTGATCCGCCCTGAAGCGCAAAAAACGATGGCGTACCAACTCAACAACAACCTGTTATTGAGTAATCGAGCAATCAGTCGCGCAGAGCCCCATTTAGAAATTTTTGCTGATGATGTGAAAGCATCGCATGGGGCGACGTTTACCTCGTTAGATGATGAAGAACTTTTCTATTTGCGATCGCGCGGGATCTTGCCCGAAGAGGGGAAAAAGATCTTGGTCCAAGGATTTGGAGAGGAAATTCTTGCCTCTTCTCCCCCTTTTTTTAAGAGGAGCTAATGAGAGAAGAGTTCCCCATTTTTCGCAATCACCCCAATCTTTGCTACCTCGATAGCGCAGCAACTGCTCATAAACCAGATGCTGTGATTCACGCTTTAAAGGAATTTTACGAAAAAGACTATGGCACTGTTCATCGCGCAATTTACCGCCAGTCTCTTCGCGCAACAGAAAAATATGCAGAAGCAAGGGAAAAAGTTTGTTTCTTTCTCAATGCAAACTCATCTCAGGAAATCATCTTTACGAAGGGGACAACGGATAGTCTCAATGTAGTTGCTACCTCTTTGACAAAAACTTTTTTGAAACCGGGGGATGAAATCCTTGTCTCTGAAATGGAGCACCATTCAAATCTTGTCCCGTGGCAAATGGCAGCTAAAGAGTGTGGTGCTACACTCTCCTTTATCCCGATGAATGAGCAGGGGGTATTGGAGTGGGAAGGGAAGATCACTTCAAAGACAAAAATTGTCGCAGTTGCCCACATGTCGAATGTGACGGGGACGATGAACCCGATTGCTCCAATTTCTCAAGAGGCGAAAAAAGTAGGCGCTTTCTTAGTTGTCGATGGAGCGCAAGCAGCCCCCCATATGCCTGTCGATGTACAGAAATTGGGGTGTGATTTTTACGCTTTTTCAAGTCACAAGTGCTATGGCCCGACAGGGATTGGGGTTCTTTTTGGAAAAAAAGAACTTTTAGAAGTGATGACACCGATTCAAGGTGGAGGCGACATGATCCTGCGTGTCGATCTTATGGAGACAACGTACGCGCCCCCTCCTCTTCGTTTTGAGGCGGGAACGCCGCTTATTGCACAAGCAATTGGTTTTAAGGCTGCACTTGACTGGATTGACAATGTGACAAGATCCCATCTTTATGCCCACACGCACGCTTTAAGAACATACACTGAAGAGAAGTTGAATGAGATCCCAGGTCTTCACATTTTGGGACAAGCGCCTGAGAAGGGGGGCCTCATCACATTCACAGTGGATGGGGCACATCCACTCGATATCGCAACTCTACTCGATGCAGAGGAGATCGCGATTCGAAGCGGTCACCTCTGCGCGCAACCCCTTTTGCGCAAATTCGGCCTTGAATCAGCTCTCCGCGTCTCCTTTGCCGCCTACAACACCGAAGCCGATGCTGAGAGGTTTGTGAAAGCACTCAAGAGAATCATTCCTTTGATGAGTCGGAAAAAGAACAGTGTATACTGAGAGTGGTTCA
>DATECD010000069.1:0-2264 GCA_035287065.1 Chlamydiales bacterium
GACTGTTTCAGAAAAAAGAGAAAGAGCCAACTTCAACGCATGAAAGAAAAGTTCATCTTCTAAAGGAAAATCAAGCCCCAAATCGAGGTTCCAAAGAATAGGAGGCCCCTCTTTTTCTGGAAGTAAAGAAACCCAATTTAGATCTGATTCTTTTGTACAAGGAAGGGAAATCCATCTCATGATATCAGCCATTTTTGAAAGATAAGTTTGTGAATCAAACGCCCTTTTTCCACCCAAAGGTCGTGAAAGTAGGAACTCCCATACTCTTTGGGGTTCAACTCATAATGAGGGTAGGGAAGAAGAGGTTTTAAAGAAGAACTTTTACAAAGAACTGTCGCCATCTGCTTTGCGTAAGTTGGATCATCTGTGACAAAAATGGCCTCTTTTCCGGGAAGAAGGAGTTCTGCTGCCGCATCGATAAATGGTGTTTGAATTAAGCGGTGTTTGGCGTGGCGCAGTTTTGGCCAAGGATCTGGGAAATTAACATAGAATCTTTCAAGACTTAGAGTTGGCAGATAGTGTTGAACTAAGATTTTCGCGTCCCCACAGATGACAAAAAGGTTTGAAAGCTTTTCTCGGTGTAAGCGACACCACGTCTTTCGACACCGATCAAAGCGAATGTCGAGCGCTACCCAATTGCATTCGGGATGCTCTTTTGCTCTTTCGCAAATCCATTGACCATTCCCACTGCAAAATTCTAAGATGACAGGAGCCTCATTCCCAAAAAGCTGAGGATCGCTCCATTGAAGAGGTACCCACTCTCCGTGCCGATCATAAAGTGAAGGGATGTAAAAAAAATTTTCTAAAATAACAGGGCGTCTTTCTTCCCAAGAAAAGGGGATCTTTAAATCTTTTGCTTTTTTCATTCGGGAGATATTTTCTATCAAGATGACTATGTAGATCCACCAAAATTGTATCGTTTGCTCAGAATCTCGTTTCGGTATAAATTCAGCAATCGGAGGTTTGTCGCATGAAACACATATACTTTTTGGCCTTAGCATGGGGATTTCCTAGCTTTGGCTTTTGTGACACCACATTTGAATTCAAAAAAGTTTTTGAAGCCTCTCCTGTCATCTACTCAAGTTTGTTACTTATGTCGATATTTGCCATGAGTCTTTGGCTCTATACTCTTGTCACGTTTCGTCCCAAGCAGATTCTCCCCGATTCTTTTTCAGATGAGTTAAGAACCCTTCTTCAAGGAGGAAAATGGGACCTTGCAAAAGAGACCTGCAAAAAAAGCCCAGGTCCCCTCTCCTCCATCATCATGGCAGGGCTTCAGACAAGAGACTTAGGGGTTCAGGTGATGATCGATGCGATGAAGACCGAAGGGAAAAGAGTCTCCACCCCTTTTTGGCAACGCCTCTCTTTACTCAATGATATTGCGATCGTCTCTCCGATGCTTGGCCTTTTAGGCACGGTAATTGGGATGTTTTACGCTTTTTACGATGTGAACCGCTCTGTTGAGAGCATCAATGCCCTTTTTGATGGGTTGGGGATCGCTGTTGGGACAACTGTCTTAGGGTTAATCGTCGCAATTCTCTCTATGGTTTTTTCCACAACGCTTAAATACCGCTTCATAAAAACATTAAGTCATGTGGAAACAGAAGCTTTAGCTCTTTCTACTTTAATGCCAAAACAGGGAGCTTAAGGTGGAGCTCATCCCTCACGAAGAGATCCGCCCTGCACAGCAGTTCAATTTCGCCCCGATGATCGATTTTCTTTTCCTCATGCTCGCTCTTTTTGCCACTTTGGCAATCTCTCGAGCAACGCTTTTTGACACAGAAGTGACACTCGCTGAGCATTCAGGAGAAGGGCAAAATAAACCCCTTTCTCCCCACTCCGACATGCACCAGATCCACATTGGAATCCATCATGACGGCACCTACAAGTGGTTAACAGAATTTGGTGAATATCCAATGCCAGCAGTTTCAAATATACAAGAAGAGCTCACAAGGCAATGTCAAATTGGGGCGCTTCCAAAGGAAAAAGAAAAAACGGAAATCCTTCTCCACATTGATAAAGAGGCCCCTTGGGATGCTGTTGTCCAACTTCTTTTAGGCGTTGGAGAAATGAGCTATCATGCACATCCTCTCTACACCGATGGACCTTAATTTTTAACCTGAATCCGGTAGACTTCTTCAAGCTGTTCCGGTCCAGCAACACAACAGTTTAAATCAATAAGATGCCCCGATTCTAAATCGTAGACCCATCCATGAACAGATAATGAGCGACCCTCTCCCCACGCCTCTTGTACGATCGTCGTA
>DATECD010000070.1:0-2487 GCA_035287065.1 Chlamydiales bacterium
CAAGGGTTGGAATCTATCACTTCATTATAGTCTTGAAGAGCTCCTGTATAATCGCCCAGCATTGCCTTACAAAAACCTCGTGTTTGTAGGTACTGTTCTCGATCTAATTCGGATAGTTTTTCATCCTTTAGCCGTTCGTCCAATATTTTAATTCTATCCTCGGTGAAGGACTCGCGAACTGACTCGGGAAGCGGCATTCCTTTTGCTTTTAATAACAGAAGGAGGATTGGATCGGGAAGTTTTGCAAGTTCTGTCAATTCAGGGATGTTGCCGTTTGCCCATTTTAACAAAATATGACCAGTCTCCCCTTCTACCAGAGGACCATCTTCGGAAGAAGACTGGGCGCTGTCCCCGTTGTTCAGCTTGCTCAGGCAATCTACTACTCCATCAGTATCCCCCAGGTATACATGAAGGGCTAATTTTTCTATTGTGTATACACACTTTTCAAAATCGTCGGAAGTGCTTGCGATCAGTTGGTCCAGATCCTGCAACCGTTGGGTTGCATTTTCTCGATTGAGCGGGAGATCGTCAGCAGAAGTCATTTGCTTTTCGATTCTCAACTGTTCTGATTGAGATTCGGCTCTCATCCTTCTTGCAGAGGCTTTAGAAGATGAGGGGAGCGTTGCGGAAGTCGATTTTTCTATAAAGCGTTGAACAGAACTGGCGATAGAGAAAGGTTCTGCTTTTTTTGTATTTATGTTATTATTTAGTATGGTTATTAACATGTTTCTGTCTCCAGTTTTTGTGTTATGATACTATTTTTCGTGTTTTTAAAAAAAATATGAAAAATCACTCCGAATCATCGGTCAATTCAAAATAAGCATACGTTGCAGCCCCAGCAACACCGGCGGCAACAAATGGCGTATAGGGAGCAGTAGGAGAGCCGAGGCTGGCCTGCAATGTAAGAACTGTAAATGTAGCAGCAGAAACAGCTGCAACTGTGCAAGCTTTGCCAACCCATTTTGGAACGCCCTTTTCTTTTCGCAACTCGGGCTTTATATAGCTCTCCGGGTAAGACGCATGGTTAAAATTCACACCTTCATAAATCGGTTCTTGAGAAACGGCCATTAGAGCTTGACCATAGGCAATTGCAATAAACAAAACAGATCTCATCATGCTCTCCTTGTATTGAAAGTAATAAACAGTTTGCTCTGATCTTTGATTTAATCAAACTTAAAAGATTTAATATTCTTTTCGTTCCGAATAAAATTTTTAGCTCACCTTTTTGCCCTCTTGCTTTTTTCTTGCCAATAAGAATAGATTCAAGGGCGCGAGAAATCTCCTCATAACAAGGAAAACCCCCATGACAAAAGAAGTCGTCAAGCATCGGAAAGAAGAGAAGAAAAAACCTCTTTTATCTCCCAAAGAAAAGAAGGCTAAAAAGCAGGAGAAGAAGCTCCACAAGCAAGGAAAAATTTGAGATTCCTGGGCGCAGTATATTTACAGGTGATTTTTATCTCCCTCCGATGGTAGGATAGCTGCCATTATGGTACTGCCTGTTGCGCCCCCTTCTTTTCTCTCTACTCTCTTTTCAGAACCTCTTATTGAGCCAAGGGTGGCTAAAAAAGTGGCGGCTGTCGCTTTGGCTTGCTTGGTCGTTTTTGGATTGAATTTCGCCGGCGTTGCCAATGCTTTGATGTTTGGCGGGCTGACATGGATCGATGAACGGACGCTTCGGGAAGAAAAAACTGATTGGTTTGATGGAAAGTCGGTTGAGTTGGTTCCCTTTGTAAAATCGTTTCTGTGGATCTCTTTGCAAAGAGTTGCCATAAGCGTCATTTGCATTGCTGCTTTTGTCTTGGGAGGTTTTGTTCTTCCGGTCGGAAACCCTCAAGTAGCTCTTGAAGCTCTCAAAATGGCCGGCTTTCTTCAATTCATTTTTAGGACAGTGATTATCGCTCCAATTGCAGAAGAGATTTTATTCCGCGGGTTTTTGCAAGAGAGGCTGGAAGATCGGTCCATTCTTCTCCCGTTTTCTAAAGAGACGCGCGAAGAGATCTGCAATGTCGCTCAAGCCATTCTTTTCGGATTTGCCCATATCACCGGGGGGCAAGTCAGCGAGGCCGGCAAATGGATCGTGATGGCGATTACCACTCACATGGGATATGCGTTCGGCAAGTTAAAGCTGAAAAAAAAGAGTCTCGTAACTCCCATGCTGATGCATGGCGCGTTTAACGGCGTGGCCGTTGCTCTAGCTTAAGTCATTCAGCTTCTTTTCGAGGATTTCCCATCGGATATAGAGCCTTTCGATTTGCGTCTCGGTTAAAGCGATCGATGCGCAGAGCTCGGAAAGGCGCGCCGGATCTTCCGCCACTTTTGGATCGAGAAGAAGCAGATTGAACGCTTGAACTTCCCCTTCATGTTTTAAGATTTTTCCTTCGATTTCCTCATATTCTTTTTTCTCCAGGTAGGAGAGTTTGCCTTTGGGGCGGGGAGATGCTTCCGCTTTCTTCTCCTCTTTCGGTTTAGGGGGCGCTTTTTGGGCGG
>DATECD010000071.1:0-2292 GCA_035287065.1 Chlamydiales bacterium
TTCCTTTTTCGCAATACAGGTGGATTTGATCTTTTAGGATCGGGAAGAACAAAGATTGAAACAGAAGAGCAACTTGCTGCTGCAACTCGGGTGTGTCAAGAGCTGAAGCTCGATGGGCTAGTGATTGTTGGGGGGGATGACTCCAATACAAATGCCGCTGTACTTGCTGAATATCTTTTGGCAAAAGGATGTAAGACGCGTGTCATTGGGTTGCCAAAGACAATTGATGGAGATTTACAAGCGGAGCACGTTCCTATTTCCTTTGGTTTTGATACTGCATGTAAAACGTATTCGGAGTTAATCGGAAATATTGCAAAAGATGCAGTCTCTTCTCTTAAATACACCCATTTTATCAAGCTGATGGGTAGAAGCGCTTCCCATATCGCTCTTGAATGCGCCCTTTCCACCCACCCGAATTTAACGTTGATTGGCGAAGAAGAAAAAGGGCTTTCTCAGGTGGTCGATGAGATTGTAAGTGTGATTGAAAGGCGGTCGAAGAAGGGAAAAGAGTATGGCGCGATCTTAATTCCTGAAGGATTAATTGAATTTATCCCAGAGATGAAGCGTTTGATTAGTGCGCTCAATCAGATAGCGGAAAAAGATGAACGAGTTATCTTGAAGTTAGAAAAAGAGGATAAAGAAGTCTTTGAGACGTTACCTCAAGAGATTCAAAAACAGCTCCTTTTGGATCGCGATCCGCATGGCAATGTGCTCCTTTCTCAAGTAGATACGCAAGTTCTCCTCATAGATCTTGTCGCAAAAAGATTGAAAGAGAGGGGATTTATGGGGAAATTTTCTCCTCAAGCTCACTTCCTTGGGTATGAGGGAAGGGCTGCTTATCCTTCTAATTTTGATGCGACCTATTGCTTGGCTCTTGGCATGGCGGCAGTTTTTGCCATCCGTGATGGCTTAACGGGGGTTTTGTGTGGTATTCCCAATCTGAAAGAGAAAGTAGATCTCTGGCAAATTTGGGCAGTTCCTTTGGTCTCTTTAATGGCCTTAGAAAAAAGGAAGGGAAAAGAGAAACCTGTGATTGCAAAAACGGTCGTCGATTTGAAAGGAAAAGCCTTTGCGCGCTTTTCTCGGGATAGAAAACGTTGGGAAGAAGAAGATGCCTATCTTTCCCCAGGTCCTATTCAGTTTTTTGGGGACAAAGATCTATGCGACGCACCGCCTCTTCTTCTCACCAGTTGACTTGAGTGCCAGGCTCAATGGGGAGAAATGTCTCGAACGGGACGTTTTTTTCTTGCATAGCGCAAAAAAGATCGTAAGGGGGGCTGTCAAGGGGCTCTTCAGAAAGGCGGAAAGTTTTCCAATGCATTCCAAGACTGAATCGGGATTTTACATCTTTGTGAATTTCAACAGCATCCCATGGACTACAGTGGACAGGGGACATGAACGCTCTAGGGAGATAGGTGCCAATGGGGATGAGGCTTAAGTCCATGTGTGGAAAATGGGAACCTATCGCTTTGAAATCGATTGTATTATAGCCAGTATCTCCTGTAAAATAGAGCCGTTTTCCATTTCTTTCTAGTACATAGCCATTCCAAAGGCTTTTATTTTTATCCCAAAGAGATCTTCCAGAAAAGTGTTGAGAGGGGACGGCGGTAATTTTTGCTTGTCCTAGAATTTCATGGGCTTGCCACCAATTGACTTCAGTCACTTGCTCAATCCCGCGGCGATGAAACCAGCGCTTCAAGCCGATGGGGACGATCCACTCTAGGTTGGGATGGAAGCTGTGGAGATGGGCTACTGTTTTGGCATCGAGATGGTCGTAGTGGTTATGGCTTAAAAGGACGCAATCAATAGGGGGAAGGTCGCCTAATGCAATGGGGGCTTCATGTTTCCGCTTGAGAGCGCGAATAGGGATAGGAGAGCAGTGCTCATCCCAAACAGGATCTGTCAAAATATGAAAGCCATCGATTTCAATCAAGAACGTCGCATGTCCGATCCAAATGGCTGAAGGGGAAGAGGGGTCAAAGGTTTGAGTGAGAGCGGGGTAACTAAAGTCTTTTGGGGGAAGCGGATGAGGAGTGGATGCGTCGTAATGCCCGATTTTCCAAAGGAAAAAATTCCAAAGCGAGCGCTTCATATCGGGACAATGTGGATTAAAGAATCGATTCATAATCTTAAACTACATGTTTCTAAAATATATGAAAACAATTAATACATCTCATTGAATTAAGAGTATTTATTTCTAACTTATACCGAAATGAGTTCAAAAGCTGGTTGTCCAGTCAACGTCAAAGCCGCCGAAAATCGATCCGCGCGCGGGGGAACTGTATTGAGAAC
>DATECD010000072.1:0-6836 GCA_035287065.1 Chlamydiales bacterium
AAACGAATTGCAGCAATTGATTTTGGACTTAAGCGTATTGGGATTGCCCTATCAGATGAAAGGCAGTGCTTAGCGCTCCCTTTTTGTGTTGTAGAGGGAGGGAAAAAAGCTGTTGAAAATACAGTTGCAGCCCTACGCTCAAAATCTACAGAAATTGAAAAAATCCTCATCGGCAACCCACTTCATATGAATGGACAGGTGAGCGAAATGGGACTCTTAGCTGCCGAATTTGGCAGGAAGCTACAAGAGGTTTTAAAGATTGAAATCGAACTTGTCGATGAAAGACTCACCTCCAAACAGGCAGAACGCAGTCTCCAAGAATTCTCCTTCTCACGTAAACAAAAAAAAGCTCAAGTCGACATGAGTGCCGCCGCTCTTTTTTTACAAAGTTATCTCGATAAAAAAAAATCTTAGTATATAGTGGGGAGAATGGACACAAATCCCTTAGAAGAGGGGGGACGAGCCTCCCGAACAATAGACCCTTGTACAGTTGTCATCTTCGGCGCAACAGGTGATTTGACAGGCAAAAGACTTGTCCCCGCTCTTTATAACCTCGGTCGCGAAGGCTTACTCCCCGCAAACTTCGCCATGGTCGGTTTTGCAAGGCGTGACAAAACTCACGAAGTCTTTCGCACGGAGATGAAGACAGCAGTTGGCACTTACTCGCGTGTTAAGCCAGTTGATGAATCTTTTTGGAATCACTTCCAAGAAAGGCTCTTTTACCACATCTCTGAATTTGATAGCGACGAAGGGTACCGCGCGTTAGATCAATTTCTCAAAGAACTCGATAATCGCTTTGGGACAAGAGGGAATCGGGTCTTCTATCTCTCCGTACAACCCAAGTACTTCCCCATCATCATTGAAAAGCTCCGCAAGTTCGGCTTAATCTATGACCCTGACGAGCAGGAGAAATGGTCTCGCGTCATCATTGAAAAGCCCTTTGGCCACGATCTAAAGTCGGCCATGCAGTTGCAACAGCAGATTTCGCAATTTCTCGATGAATCGCAAACCTACCGCATCGACCACTACCTCGGTAAAGAGACCGTGCAAAACATCTTGGTCTTTCGCTTTGCCAACTCGATCTTTGAAGCGCTTTGGAACTATAAACACATCGAACACGTCCAGATCACAGTTGCAGAAGATATAGGAATTGGCACACGGGGCCACTTCTTTGAAGAAGAAGGAATCCTTCGCGACATTGTGCAAAACCACATGATGCAACTCCTCTCTTTAGTTGCGATGGAGCCCCCCGTGTCGTTAAGCGCTGGTGCGATCCGCGATGAAAAAGTCAAAGTGCTCCAATCGATCCGCCCAATGAAAGCTACAGATGTTGACGCTCACGTCGTAAGAGGGCAGTATGGCAATGGGTTTGTCGATGGAGAAAAAGCGATCTCCTATCGAGAAGAAAAAGATGTCTCTCCCACATCTTTTGTTGAAACGTTTATCGCTTTACAATTTTACATCGATAACTGGCGCTGGGCAGGAGTCCCTTTCTATTTACGCGCAGGAAAAAGGCTCCCAAAAAGGGTCACAGAGATCGCCGTGACGTTCCGGGATGCCCCAGGAGTCCTCTTTCAAGCGAAAGAGAAAAAACCAGAATCAAATGTCTTAGTGATCCGCATCCAACCCGATGAGGGCACTGCGATGAAGATCAACTGCAAAGTCCCAGGCCCAAGTAGCCCGATCTTCCCTGTGAAGATGGATTTCCGCTACGGCGCCTATTTCGGAGCCTCTCCTCCAGAAGCCTACGAACGGCTCATCTGGGATTGCATGCTTGGCGATAGCACCCTTTTTGCGCGCGCTGACGAAGTGGAACAGTCCTGGAAAATCTTTACACCTATTTTAGAGCGCTGGGCAACAAATTCCCCAACTGATTTTCCCAATTATACATCAGGTTCTTGGGGACCAAAAATTGCTGCTGAAATGATTGAACGCGAGGGGCGCACTTGGAGAATGCCATAAATAATCTCTCTCAGCAGCTTGTCGCCCCCTCTGCAATCGAATCTGAGCTTATGCTTCTCTGGCAAAAACTTGCTAAAGAAAATAAGATAAGAGCGTCCCTTTTCAACCTCATTGTCTTCCACCACCTCTCCGACCGCACTGACTACATCCGGACAACGGTCCAAAAAGTTGTCTCTCTTTTCCCCTGCCGTATCCTCTTCATCACCTATGACCCCAATGCCACTCACCCCTACTTAAAGACGGCAATCTCCGTTGTGACCCCAACAGGGGGAGATGGAAGCGTTGCCTGCGACCAAATCGATATCGGCGTAGGAGCCCCCACATCCTTAGAACCTGTCCCCTCACTTCTTCTCCCCCATCTGATCCCAGACCTTCCCATCTATCTTCTTTGGACAGAAGATCCAACAAAGCCCCACCCCCTCTTTGCTCCTCTGATCTCCTTAGCAACAAGAGCTATTTTTGACTCCGAGTCAACATGTGACCTTGTCGCTTTTGCAGATACGCTCTTAACGTTAAAGGAAAAACAAAAAATTGATATTGGCGATCTCAACTGGGCAAGAACAGAAGGGTGGCGCGATCTGATCGCTTCCCTTTTCTCCCTTTCCGAAGAGAGAAAGCAACTAGATAAAATTTCCGTAATCCGCTTCATCTATAATGAGCGCCCAACCCCCTCTTTTTGCCACTTAAAGATTCAATCACTCTACCTCCTCTCCTGGCTCTCTAGCCGCCTCAATTGGTCTTTTCAAGCAGCCCACCCCTCGCTCTACTTTCAATTCGACCAAATCGATGCAAAGATCGAAGGGACAACTTGGGAAAAGTTAGGATCAGGAACGGTGATCGGCGTCCACCTCCACACAAAAGATGGCTATCTTTTTCGAGCAGAGAGGATCCCCACTTCCTACCACCAAGTCAAAGTGGAAGTCTCTAACCCAGAAAAATGCGAGCTCCCCTACCCCTTCATGTTAGGAAAGACGGCAACAGGTCAATCCCTTGTCAAAGAGATCTGCACACAAGGGACAAGCGATCACTACTTAAAAATGCTGAGCACATTAAAAATTTTAGATCGGGATAAAAGAATTTGATCCGCGCTTACGATGAGAGACGAGACCTGATCGTCCTACCGACAACTGAGGCTGCTGTCCAGTTTGCTAAAGACCATTTTCTCCATACAGCTGCCCGCTCCATCCAACAAAAAGGGCGCTTTGCTGTTGCACTATCTGGAGGCTCCACCCCAAAAGCAATCTACCAACTCCTTGCAAAAAGCTGTCATGAAATAGAAATCGACTGGAACCTGGTCTTCCTTTTTTGGAGCGATGAGAGAGCTGTCCCTCCAGATCATCCCGATAGCAATTACTTAATGGCAATGACAAACGGCATTGAAAAACTCCCCATCCCCAAAGGGCAAATCTTTCGGATGAAAGGGGAAACTGACATTGAGAAAAATGCAAAAGAGTATGAAGAAAAAATTCACCATTTTCTTACCCCCCCCTTTTTCGATCTCATCATGCTTGGCGTTGGTGAAGATGGCCACACCGCCTCCCTTTTCCCCAACACGTCTGCCCTCCAAATAAAAGATCAACTTGTCGCCGCCAACTACATCCCTCAAAAAAAAACTTGGCGCATGACACTCACCTACCCTTGCATTGAAAAATGTCCTTGCACAGTCCTCTATGCACTGGGCGCTTCAAAAAAAGAGATACTCCCTCAAGTACTCTCCGCCCCCATTCTCTCCCCATTTCCCGCAAGCCGCATCGGCACACCCGAACATAAAGCTCTCTTCGTCCTCGATCAAGATTCCGCTGCTTCGCTTTAACCACCCGTGCCTGTGCCTCTGCCTGTGCCCGTGCCCGAGTACAAAAACTCTATCAAACAAAAATTCGAATGAACGGTGGACAGAAAAGCTTCTTCTCAGATAAACTTTCCGCTCTTTCGATTCGATATCCGTTTTGGGGTGACTTTAGTGGTCCTCCTCAAAAAAAAATTAAAACCAAACCAAGGTGAGAATATGTCATCATCAGCAGTATCATCAATCCCGGAAGCAGCTTCAGTAGCAGCTCCAGCAGTTCAATCTCGAACATATGGCGAGTACTTCCACTCTTTTGTTAAGCCATGGAACACACATACAATTAAATGGGAAAGCGTTTCTTCTCCTAACCTCGGACAAAATATTATTTCCCGCGGAATTTCATACAGTTATGCATCTGTTGCAGGACTTGTTGCCTCTACAGTAGCAAATACATTCCGACTCCTCGCAAATCTCCCTATTTACGCAGTAAACACTACTTTCTTCATAGCTCGCGTAGTATTAAATCTCGTTGGATTACGAGGAGCTCAAGCGCCTGTAGTAGTAGAAGACACTAGCAATGATGCAGCAATTGCAGAAGCAATGAATGAAGGCGTAGCTGAGCAGAATGCTGATGTTGAAGGACTAGACGATATCGAGGAAGCAGATGACGCATCATCTTCGACTCTATCTATAGTTGCGGATCTTCAGCAACAAATCGATGACTTGCAAGATACAGTAACTACGCTAGGTGGAAGGGTAGCTATACTTTGGGCTGCACATCAGCATAAGCCAGAAGTAGATCTCACTACAGTAGGCGGTATCCGTATTGCTGCTAATGAGGTCGTACGTGCACTCCGTCAGCCACTTATAGAAGAAATAGACGATATTGCTGAACAGATTGTTGAACAGATTATGCAACCTTCTGATGAGCAACAACATGTTGATGCTCCCGAAAGCTTGAACCCATTTGTTGGTGTTAGTGCAGACGCTTCTGAAGAAGCAGCTGCGTCAGCAGAACAACAACAGCCTCAAGATATTGGTGCTGATGAAGCAGTAGAAGTAGATCAGTCACAGCAAGTAGCCGTAGACGTTCTCGTCCAAGGAAATGCAGGCTAACCTAACCTTATAGGTGTTTAGCTGACTTGAATCCCCATTTCGGATCATTTCCGAAATGGGGATTTTTTTATTTCTCCTCCATTCCAAAAAAGTTGTTAGAGGGGATCCCCATCGATTTAAAATTTAGCTTTCCTTAGCTCTACTTGTATAAAAGATGGATAAATAAGAGAGCTCTCCTATATACTCTTCGTTCACTCCAGGTTGTACAGCTATTCAAGGTGATCTTTGCGGGCTGTCAAAAAAAAATAAAAATTACGAAAGGATGAGGAGCATATGACAACATCAGAAATAGGTATGAACCAAGGAACCCAACTGACTTGGGGAGACCGGCTTCATTCTACATTTCAACCCGTAAATTATTTTAAATACACTGTGGTTGTCCCCTTTTATAGCAATAATACAGTTGGCAGGGTAGCTGCAGTTACTTCTATGATATTTGCCACCACAATTGCGCACACCTTTCGACTCCTTGCAAACACCACTATCTTTCTCGCAATCAACCCCACCTTCACCTTAATCCGCGGCATTTGCAATACAATTGGACTAAGACCTACTGCAGAACAAAATATTGAGGAACCCCTTGTTAGTATGCCGCCTATTCAAGATCACCATCTAAATCATCTACGTGATTTACTAACACATGCTTCATCTGCCCCATCTGCAGAAGAAAGAAGAGCGAACTTAACCATATTCGTTGAAACCATTGACTCGCATCCAGAGCTTATTGATGCAGCAACCGAGTTGGGTCTCTTCGAGATACGAGATGCATTAGCAGCAGACGACTTTGAAGCGCCTGCGCCAATGCAAAGTGAAATTGACTTACCTCCTCTGTTAAGCGATGGCGCAATCAGTGAAGAGCTAGTCCTGTTTCAAGAAAATGTGAACCTGTTTAATGCCCCATCAGAACCTCTCCCAATGTCTCAACGACAACAACATGGTGTTTTTGTTGTTATGACTGTAGCCGCTGCTGTTCTTCTACAAGAAAATCAACAAAATGAAGCTATCTCACCACCCCCAGGTTTCTCCCAAGAGAACACTCCAAGAAGTAGCAGAGCTTCTACGCCTCCTCCCCCGCTTGAACTCGTACCATTAGATGATGAAGTTGCCATGTTACCGCAACTTAATAGCGGCATAATCTCACCAGCTGTTTCCGAACAAAGCGACTTGAGGTCACCAATTGAATTCACAGAGGAGTCAAAGGATCCTGTGCAGTCCGATTTTTCCGAATGTACGCATAACGAATTTCTACGATTTGTTCAAAAAAGGGGGCAACAACTCGATGCTTCTGAAGAAGCTTCCGAAACCTCACCAGCCGCTGCAGTTTCAACTTTTTCTCTTCGCCATTCTCCTAATGCGGACTTGGCCGTTCCTGTTGCCAGAGTATCGCCTGTGGTGGTAGCAGAACCTAAAGGAAATTCCCCGGAAAAATCGCCATCACCAAGCGCAGCTGCTGTAGAAGAGTCAAAGTCACCTTCAACTGGAACTTCAGTCTCATCTATTGTGGATGATGATGATGAACTTAGGGCTAGTGAAGCTCTTCCGTCCCTTGAATTGCGACACCTCCGTTCAGCTCCTTCTGAAGAGACTAGCGCTCAAGACCTACGCCTTGCGGACTTAGCTGCTCAAAGGTATGTTAAAGAACAAGCCCCTCCAGTCCCCACAGCCCGTGTTCTTACCCCAACTCCAAAAAGAAATGTCTTTGTTAATGGACCTGGACAAAGGCCAACCTCTCGTTAAGAAGAGAACACCCTCTTTTTAAAGTCAGCCTCACTTCAGAAACTCTTTTCAAGAGTCAGCTAAAGTGGGGCTTTATTATTAGCCCCCTTTCTTTTATTATTGCCCCCACACATGATTATTTTAGGGATTGAAACTACATGCGATGAGACGGGAGCTTCCTTGGTCCGAGATGGTCAAGAGATTCTTTCCCATTCTATCGCCTCTTCAGCTGAGATTCATGAGCGCTATGGGGGGG